>NZ_CP159487.1:0-59208 GCF_041902845.1 Limibacterium fermenti | reverse complement strand
CTTACCATTGTTCCCAACACGATATTGGGAAAGGCACGGGGGTATACCTCCCCGAGTGATAAACTGAACATTGCCGGTATCGGTATCGGGGGGATGGGTCGCCGCAACCTGGCAAACATGAAAACCGAAAACATCATCGCCTTATGCGATGTGGACTGGAGATACGCCTCGAAAACATTCAACGATTTCCCCAAAGCCAAACGCTATAAGGACTGGCGGGTTATGTTCGAGGAAATGGGTAACTCCATCGATGCCGTCCTGGTGGCTACTCCCGACCATACCCATGCGGGGGTAGCGGCCCATGCCATCACCCTGGGGAAACATACCTATGTGCAAAAACCGCTGACGCACTCCGTCTATGAGTCAAGGCTGCTTACAAAACTGTCGCAGAAATACAAAGTCGCCACTCAAATGGGCAACCAGGGCAACTCCTTCGACTGGTGCCGGCAGGTAGCCGAATGGGTGAAATCGGGAATCATCGGCGACGTATACGAAGCCCATTGCTGGACCGACCGTCCCATCTGGCCGCAAGGATTGGCCGAACCCAAAGGAGGCGTGCCGGTTCCTTCGACACTGGATTGGGATTTGTTTGTGGGGCCGGCAAAAAAACGCCCGTACGATCCGGCGTACACACCGTGGAACTGGCGCGGCTTTTGGGATTTCGGTACCGGCGCGCTGGGGGATATGGCCTGCCATATCATGGATCCCCTGTATTGGGCCCTGGACTTGAAATACCCGGTCGGCGTATCGGCCAGTTCAACGTTGTCCAACCTGTATTCCCCGCCCCAGGCACAAATCGTAAAGTACCGGTTCCCTGCACGCCCGGCCGCCGGAAAGGTGAACATGCCGGAATTGACGGTTTACTGGTATGACGGGGGATTGCTTCCCGACCGTCCGGAAGAATTGAAAGACGGGGAGATGATGGGTGATTCCAACGGAGGTATTATTTTGGTAGGAACGAAAGGGAAGATCATGACCGGTTGCTATGGAATGAATCCGACCTTATTGCCTACATCAAAGATGGAAGATTTTAAACAACCGGAACCGACCCTGGCGCGTGTCAAGGGCGGCAACGGGAATATCTGGGACACCAATGCCCATGAACAGGATTGGATAAGGGCTTGCAAGGAATCACCGGCAAACAGGCGGGAAGCTTCGTCGAACTTCGGATTTTCGGGGCCTTTCAACGAAATGGTGGTTATGGGCGTACTGGCGGTACGGCTTTCGGGATTGCAGGGGTTGCACCGGGAGCTGGAATGGGACGGGGAGAACATGCGTTTCACCAATATATCCCCGAACGATACGATCAAAATCGTAACCGTGGATGAATATGCGGTGATTGACGGCGATCCGAAATTCGACCGGCGGTTTGCCGACTTCAATGCGTTGGAGATGGCAAACGAATGGATCCGGCATACCTATGAGAACGGGTTTTCGCTTCCCGATATGCCTAAATAGGATATACGCCCCTGACGAAAATTCAGAGATTCGTCAGGGGTACCAGTAAGAATAAATACAAAATATTTTACTGAAAATAAAGTCAAAAGAGTTCTTTGACATATTGGTTTACACGTTTATCCGTTTTCGGCAGTCGGCGGGTTGTACAATTTTGTGCCTTTCCAGCGAACTCCCCGCTTCTGAATTTTTTATTCCCGGCTTCTTTATTTTCATTTTTGCTTTCTTCTGAAAATTATTTGTAACTTTGCGTGTTATTGATTTTGCAAACAAAGAGTAAGGAGAAACAATGATGGATACAACAAAGAAAAATACAGGAGAAAAGCCGGTAGTTGGAAAGAAAACATGGAAGAGCGCTGCTGAGGTGATAAGGGAAATGGAAGAACAAGGGATGAAAGAACCGGAAGACAGGCCGAAATCAAAAGTGGAATTATTCTGGGAAAAATATCCTCACGGCATTTTAGAGATTGTAGATATGGACGCTATCTTGGAATAATCGCATGCGGTATTATTTGGATACGAATATATTAATCTTTCTTTTAGGAAAGCAATTCGAAGAGATGGATGTCAATGTATGGACCAAACTCAAAGATTATTCGTCTATTTTGTATGCCAGTAATTTTGCCGTGCAGGAGCTTCTTTTTTTGTTTCGCATCGGAAAATTGAAGTATAAGAAGTTCGACAGCCATTACAAGTGTGAGAACGATATACTAAAATCGCTTATAGAAGACAACGGTTTGGAGATTGTCTATTTTAATGCCTGTCATTTCAAGGCATATAAATCGTTGCAAATTGCGGAAGACCATAAAGACATGAATGACCATGCTATCATTGCTCAGGCTATTGCCGACCGGATACCGCTCATTTCTTCCGACCACGAGTTTCAGAATTACACCGAGCAGGGTTTGGATTTTATCTTAAACAGGAGGTGAGAAGTGAGTAAATAAGAGAATAAAAATAGGGAGCATCCGGAACCCGGATAATTACAAAAAAAACGTGTAAACCAATTGATTTGAGTTTGCACGTTTTTTTTGAGGCACTATAAATAATAGTGCCTTCGATGATGTCGCTCTTTGATTGGAATACAATAAAATTTTAAACAATATGAAAACAACAAAAACTTTAATAATCGTTCTGGCGTGCCTTTTATCGGGTACGGCCTGTGCGCAGCACAAGAATCAAACAAAGGCGGATAAACAGGGGTGGCACCTTTCCATGCAATCGTATACTTTCCATTTGTTTTCAGTCATGGAATCATTGGATAAAACGCAGGATTTGGGAATCCGCTTTATCGAAATCTATCCCGGACAAAAACTCGGAAACGGCTTCGGGGACGATGTTTTCGGCTACCAGTTGAATGACGGGCAACAAAAAAAGCTCAGGCAGGAAGCAAAGAAAAGGAATATCCGGATCGTTTCTTCAGGGGTTTGGGTCGCTAACCGGGAAGAATGGGAGGCTGTATTTTCTTTTGCCAAAAAGATGAAGATGGAGTTTATCAGCGCCGAGCCTGCCCGTGAAGATTGGGACGTGGTGGAAGCCCTGGCTAAGAAATACCGCATAAAAGTCGCGACCCATAATCATCCGAATGAAAATTCGTATTGGAAGCCGGAGATATTGCTGGAGAACATCGGTCAAAGAGCTCCGTTGTTAGGCGCTTGTGCCGATGTAGGTCATTACAAAAGGATGAACATAGAGCCTGTATCGGCCCTCAAACAATTGGAAGGACGAATCGTTTCGTTGCATTTTAAGGATATTGCCCCTAAAGGAGAGGACGGAACCCTGGAAGATGTGGTATGGGGAACGGGTGTCCTGAATGTAAAGGATATGATGCAGGAGCTCAAGCGGCAACACTTCAAGGGCTATTTCACCATAGAATATGAAGCCGACTGGGAAAACAATTTACCGCAGATAAAGCAATCGATCGAGTATTTCAATCAGGTTGCGGAGGAAATATTATAAAGTGTAAGTGAAGACATTGGCACAAGTCCGGAGATTTGCCGATCAAATATTGGAAAGAAAAGTTATAGCACCCAGTTGATAATATTGATTACGTGAATCTTTCGTTCGGAGGCGTGGAGCGAAATAGTCTCCAAGTCATATTCAGTTATCATAAAACTAACATTTTAAATGTGGATAATACCGCAAAACTAACATTTAAAATGTGAATATGCAAATAAATGTCCCGGAAGGGTGAAAAATGATTACACGGATACCGGCGATTCGTATGTCTTTCCTTCTTCATCGACCAATAGCACGGAAAGCCGGGCGTCGGGAAAAAGAGGGGCGCATACGCGCCGGCATTCGGCGGCTATTTTTTCGAAAAAAGCGGAGTGTTCGCGCGGAATAATATCCCACAGTTGGCGCGCTAAAGTTATTTCCCTTATCGCCTCTTGTACCGCAGGCGGGCATCCTGCCGACAAGGCGAGTTCTGCGAGAAACGGTTTATTCATGATGCCGCGTTTGCTGTGCGTATCTAAAGAGCCTTCCGCCAACTTTACGGCTTTACCGATCATGATGCCCAGCGTAAGCCGGGGGAAGTCCAACTCTGCGGCAATCCGGATCGCTTCGCCGACAAAGTTCCCGTAATGAATAAAGGCTTGCGGCGGCAAATCGGGATAGAGGGCTTTCAGCGTTTTCTCGCTTTTCGCGCCGCTGTTGAGAACGACATGTTCCCCCGAAACGGCTTTGGCTACCTGCATTTCGCGCCGGATCGCATCGATAAAGGCATCGGTCGAGAAAGGGCGTACAATGCCCGAGGTGCCGATAATCGAAATGCCGCCTACGATCCCTAATTTCGGATTGAATGTTTTCGCCGCCAGCTTTTCGCCTTCCGGCACCGATACCGTAATATCCACACCGATAGGTATCTTGCCTTTTTCCGACAGCGGATGATACTGCCGCAAGACCTCCCTCACTTCGTGGCGCATCATGTTGCGGGGAGTCTCATTGATGGCGGGTTCGCCGATGGGGATGCCCAAGCCGGGCAAGGTGACCCGCCCCACACCTTTCCCTTGAAGAAAAACAATATCGCGATGGGTGTTGTTGAGGCGGACCGTACTTTGGATGACATGGTTGTGGGTTACATCGGGATCGTCGCCCGCATCTTTTACGACACGGCACGTCACTGCGTCCTCTTCGAAGTCGGTCTGCCGGATAGCCATACGTATCGGTTCGCCACCGGGAAGAGACAAGCGGACCTCTTCGACCGACGCCCCCGAAAGCAGGGCGATCAATGCCGCTTTGGTTGCCGCCGTGGCGCAGGTGCCGGTCGTATAACCTGTTTTTAAGGGGAAGAACTCAGGCAATATCCTTTCGATCATCTTCCTTAATCCGTTTTCCCCGTACACCGGAATGAATTCATCGGATAGGGGAGGGCGCCTGACGGCAATAACGGGGATTTGCAAGCGTTGGGCAGCCGCAATCTTCTCTTCAAAGCCGCCCGATTCGCCGCTTTCTTTGGTGATGACCGCCGCAGGCCGGAGGCGCCGGAGCAGTTCTTCGTCGCTTTCCTGTCCGTAGTAAACCAGTTGCGAGGAAGGGAACCCTTGTCCGGCGGCTTTTTGCCGCGATTCGTTGCGGTCTAAAATGCGGAACCGGCAGGGATGCGAAAGCCAGTAAGGTTTGAGCTTCTCGATAGTGTTGACTCCCGTTAAAGCCAGCAGGTTAGGGATGTTTTTATCCGCTAAATAGCGTAACGCTTCGTCGAACGAGTGGCACCAAACCACATAGGCATTTTCGTCGGGGTAATGCCGTTCATAACGAATCACCGGAATGCCCGATTGTTCGGAAACATCGGCGACGGTTTGATGTAGCAGCTCGGCGAAGGGGTGCGCGGCATCGATGAGCAGACGGATACCGTTTTCGTGGCAGAATGTCCTCATCCGGTCTTCGTCCATCGCCCCGGTGATATGTGTTCCGTGAGCGCATTCCACCTTTTGGCCGCTTCCTTTGGTGGAATAGAAGTAGGGCTTCGCCGCTTCATCGCAAACTTTTATGGCGTGGCGGCCTTCGGTGGTTCCTCCTAAAATTAAAATCATAAAAAATCTTCTATACGATCCAGAAGTTCCTCTATCGTCGACACCCGCGTCTCCTGTCCGTTTTGACCGATCAGGATGGGAGAGTGCAAGTCCCCTACGTCTATGTAAGAAGGCGTTTCAGCATTGCGCGAAGCCAGGATCTCATTACGCAGCAACGCCTTTCTGACCATGGCGTATTTCCGGCCGTGGCCCGTGACCCTTATTTCGCGGTTGAAACGATTTGCCACCCGGAACAGTCCGGTTTCCATATCGAAAATAATTCCCTTTTGCGCAAAAAAGTTGCTCAATACCCCCGAAAGCGCCAAATCCTCAGGCGTGCCGATGTGGAGGCGGGTATCCTTGTCGATCAACCAAATCTTGTCGACTATCTGCAATGCCAGTTCAAGATCGTGCGTCGACAGGAAGATGGTTTTATTCACCTCGCGCGACAGGCGGTGGAGCAGTTGCATGATTTCGACCTTGCTCGGAAAGTCGAGAAAAGCCGTCGGCTCATCCAGTAAGATGATGGGCGCTTCCTGCACCAGCGCTTTGGAAATCATTACCTTTTGGCGTTCGCCGTCGCTTAACGTATTCACCATTCGCGGAGCCAGATTCTCGATTTTTATAAGCGATATGATCCGGTCGATAATCGCTCGGTCATCCTCGGCCAAAGTTCCCCAGAAATCCGTGTAAGGGCTTCGTCCCAGACTGATCAGTTCGTAAGCCGTCATGTTGAGGATGCTCGTCTTTTCGGTCAGTACCACGCTGACTAAACGCGCCAGTTCTTTTTCGGAGTACTCCGAAATTTCTTTGCCCAATAGATGAATGGAACCCGCCAGTTTGGGTTGAAAAGCCGAAAGCGTGCGGAGCAAGGTCGATTTGCCGATACCGTTCGATCCGAGGAGACACGTCAGTTCGCCGCTGAAAATATCCGCTTGGATATGTTCGGCAACGATTTTGCGGGAACGTTTGGTGATATAACCGATAGAAAGATCTTCTACCGTGATCGTCTTTTTCTTCATTCGTTTAATTCGTTTTTGCGTTTATTCAGCAGCACGAAAATCACAATGGGCGCCCCGATGAGCGCCGTCACCGAATTGATGGGCAGCGCGCCTTCGAATCCGGGCATTCGCGCGATGAGGTTGCAGAATAAGGCCAGCGAAGCGCCGACCATGGTGGAAGCCGGCATCAGGACACGATGATCGGAAGACTGGAAAATTGTCCGGCATAAGTGCGGAACCGCCAATCCCAAGAAGATAATCGGGCCGCAGTAAGCCGTGACGATAGCCGTCAGGATGCAAGCTGAAAGGATGGTGAGTAAGCGCGCCCGGCGGATATTCAACCCGAGGTTACGGGCATAGTTTTCGCCGAGGAGCATTAAGTTGAGCGATTTCATCAGAAAGAAAGAGAGCGGAATCAATGCCGTCATCAGGATGGCGAACGTGTAAACCTGGTCGCCGGAAACTTTCGAGAAACTGCCTAATCCCCAGATGACATACGCGCGCACGTCCTCGTCGTTACTGAAAAACTTAAGTACGCCGATGATGGCCGTGGCGATATAACCGATCATGACGCCCATAATTAAGAGGACGACATTTCCTTTCACCCGTTGGGCGATAAGTATAATGACAAACATGACGGCCATGGCGCCTATGATAGCGGCGATAGAAATTGACAGCTCTCCGTAGAAACCGGCTTTGCTCAATGCCACGCCGCCTACGCTGCCCGATAAAAGAATGATCAACGCCACGCCCAGGCTGGCGCCCGAACTTATGCCGAGTTCGGCAGGCCCTGCCAGAGGGTTCCGGAAAAGGGTTTGCATTTGCAAGCCGCTGATCGAAAGTCCCGCTCCGGCAAACAAGGCCGTCAGGGTTTGCGGAAAGCGCGATTTCCAGATGATATTTTGCCACACCGGAGCTTCGTCCCCGATGCCCCAGAGGATATTCCACACCGAGGAAGGGGGGATGGCGATCGTCCCGATGGTGAGGTTCATCAGGAAAAAAACGACGATGGACGCGCCTATCGTGATAAAAAGCAGCGGATAGCGTCTTTGCTTCATTCTCTTGTCAGTAATTCGTAATATACCGGTTGATGATCGGGCAACAGAGCGGGATGGAAGGCCTTGATGAGATCAGCCAACACCACTTCGGGTTCTACGGGCGCTTTTTCGTAAAAAGGTTTTTGTCGCAGGTTGCAATACACCACGTTGCGCTCTTTATACGCTTTGAAATCGGTGTAGCGGCTGTCGCTCTTGCGTAAAACCGTATAGGAATAGTCGCCGGTATGGCTCACCAACAGGCACCAGAAGTCGGCATCCGATCCGGCGGCATACACCGATTCGAAGTCGAGATTGATTCCGCCCGTTTCCTGATTCTCTTTCAAAAAATACTCGGCGCCGGCATCGCGGAATTGTTCCGCAAGGTAACTTTTTCCGCCCACCACGTACCAGTTACCGGAGCGCATTTCGCCGCTTAACACCGTAGGTTTGGGCGACACATTTCTACAGAGCTCTTCGAGTTCCTGGTATTTCTTTTCGGAGGCGGCGAACAATTCATTTCCCAGTTCTTCTTTCCCCAGTAACATGGCCACGAACTTCATCCATTCGGCCTGCCCGAGCGGCGTGGTTTCCTTATATCCGAGGAAGGTGACTAACGGAATATCGAGATCTTTAATCGCTTCATACCCTCCGCGCTTGAAAGGCGATACCAGGATGATTTCCGGATCGAGCGAAAGAATCAATTCCGCATCGAAGTTCCCCTCGATACCTATTTTACCGATTCTCCCTTTGGCGATCTGTTCTTTGACCGCGGGATTGAACAGGTAATGCGTGCTGGGCATCCCGACGACTTGATGGACGGCATCGAGCTTGATGAAATTCGCCAGTTGGAGAGTGGTCATGCAAATAAGCCGTTCGACCGGCGTTTGGATAACCGTATAATCCGGCGGGATGGCATCGGACGGCTTCGTTCCCTTCGGTACCAGCGCATACTTGTATACGGTGTCGTCGGAATGTTGGGGGTCGCTGATGTCGATTAGCCGGTAGGTATCGTATTGCTTTACGGTAAATCCTTTTGCGTAACGGATTTCCACCTCTTCAAACGAATAGCCGGCCTCTTTTTCCGGTTCGTTTTTTTGTTTCGATGAATGCCCCGGTGTGCATCCGGGCGCTATCGCAAAGAATAGCACGACACAATAGAATGCGGCCGATGCGAACGCTTGTCGGTATAAAGAAGGAATTTGTTGTTTCATATTTGTTTGGGAATAATGATCAATGAAAAATAAGGAAAAGAACGCGCCCGTATCTCTTCGGGATGATGCGAGTAAAACTCTTTTCCGGCGATTCCGGTGTTTTCGAAATAATGCAGGAGAATATCGGGATGCTTCGCGATGAATTCCTTTATGCTTGCCTCACATTGCGAAGCTTTCATAATAACGAGATTCGCCCGTTTCTCCGACAGCCGTCGCTCGATTTCGGCGCCGGTAATCGTGCCGGGGACGATATGAAGTTCTTCTTCCTGTTTGGCCAGATGCACGTGCGCCAAAGCGCCGCAGGCAATGAATGCCGGTATGCCCGGAACAGTCTCGACGGGAATCCGTTCGCTCGCCAATAGCTCCGAAATATAGTGTGAGGACGAATAGAGATTGGCGTCGCCTTCCGCTACAAGGGCGATATGCAACCCTTCGTTATACGCCTCTTTCACCTCTTCGGCTACGCGGCGGTATGCTGCGTGGGTTTCGCTGCGGGCTTTACTCATGGGAACGCGGAAAGCTTGCAGCCGGGACAAGGGTATTTGTAAATCCGTCAGGATATCGAATGCCCGCGATTGACTCCCTGTTGCCGGATAAAAGATCTTATCGGCAGCCTGTAATAGTTGAAGCCCTTTCCAGGTGATTAAACCGGCTTCACCGGGGCCTAACGAAACCATATTGACCGGATATGTCATCTTCTGAATTATAAATTATACGAATGCTCTTTCGTGAATTTTCCTTTTATCATCCCTTTTGCAAAGATGACATAAAAAATCGACAAATAAAAAAGCAGCGTCGTTTTCTTTCTGCTTGTGCCGGGCTTTCGCCGCCGTCGTTATCCGTCTGCGCGTCGGAAAACGCCTTACACGACGTGCGGCATGCCGGCGCGCTCCGCGAAAGGACCTTGCATGACGTGCCGGATATTTTCGCACTCTCCGAAAGCCGATTGCATGACGTGTTGCATACTTTCGCACTCTCCGAAAGCCGTTGCATGACGTGTTGCATACTTTCGCACTCTCCGAAAGCCGTTACATGACGTGTTGCATACTTTCGCACTTTACGAAAACCGTTGCATGATGTGTTGCATCTTATTTCCTTTTTCGGCGTAAAGCGATCAATACGCCCACGAATAGTACGAGAACAAGCGCTACGATCAGGCCCGTATCGAGCGATTTCGTATCCGCCGGTTGAGGCTGTGAAAGGCTCTCTTTCTTCAGCACCGTACCCTTTCCCTGTAATTCCGTTGCTGCGCCGGGCGTTTTCATTTGTTGCAACCGGCGCTTATAGCCGGCGGCATCTTCGCGAGCAGCATGCTGCGAAATGAAATCCTGCACTTTGTGGTTCGATCCGCTGAAATCCGATCCGCTTGCCCCGAACTGCCTCACAAAACGGATATGTACGTCGGCAATCGTTTGCAGTTGCTCCTCATTCGCCTGCCATAAGCCCTTGCGGGCTGTTTCCATCATCACAGCCGTTATGTCCTGCATAGCCGCCGGGTTTTGTTCGGCAAAAAAACCTTCCATGCCGAGGCCGTACGCATCCTTTACATATACGTCGTATAGCCGGTTCCACATATCGTTATCGATCACTTCCGGTTTCATGACGTTCCAGGCGTACGTATTGGTAAACGTCTTCACAAATACTTGCGCCGAAGAACTTCCGCCTTTCATCTTTTCTTTAATATAAGCCGGATTGAGCAGCGTGGTGCGGCTTTCTACGCCGATGGCTTCTTTCAACTCCTGCATCCGGACTTTGTTCCGGTTGCGGTAATCGGACAGGTAGGTGTCGGGCTCTTTCCCCGTAACCGTTTTGACGGCAAGGTTTACGCCGCCCATAAATTCATAGACATGATCGAGCGTCAGTGCGCCCCATGTATTATTCTGGCGGGGTTGCACCACAATGTCGGTTTGCTGCAAGGCGACTTCAAACAAGTCTTTCTTGAAAGCGCCCCAGTTTTTATCGTCGCCGTATATCGCGCCCATGTTATGGATGTACGTTTCGGCGATCTCTGAGGTGTTTTCCCACGCATCGCCCTGTTCGACCAATTGCATGATTCCCGTACCGTAATGCCCGTTAATTCCGCCGAAAACCCTCATGGTCGACAGCTCCCGCGCTTGTTGCGGGCTGACGCCTTTATCGACCAGCCCTTTTTCCGACGCGACGGTGCCCTCGGCCACATAATTGTCGAAAGCGTCGTCTTTTGCATGCGCGGCCATCGACACCGCTTTGGTAAGCAGGAGCAATCGCGAAGCCGCCAGATCGCGAAGTTGCCCGGACGTTTGCACCACAATGTCGATGCGCGGACGACCTAACTCGTTGGAGGGGATCAGCCGCAGGTCGGTTACACGGTTCATCCGGTCGCGCACCGGTTCCACGCCTACCATATACAATGCCTGAGCCAATGTTGCCCCTTCGCTCTCGATAAACTCTCCCGCCCAAAATGTATAACTCACTTTACGCGGATAACGGTTGTGTTTCTTTTTATATTGCGCCAAAGTGGCTTCGACCAGCGCCTTGCCGTTGTCCCATGCCCGCAGCGAAGGAGTGGCTTCGGCATTGATGGAATACAAGTTTCGCCCAGTCGGCAGGGTGTTGGGGCTGCGTACCGCGTCGCCTCCGGGCGAAGGGGCGATATATCCTCCCGAAAGCGCATTCAGTAACGAAGACATTTCGGCTTCGGGCGATTCTTCCAGCAGGGTTTTGTATCGTAAAACGTTGCGGATGGTTTCTTCGATTTCCAAAACCGCGTAGCAGAAGTCTTTATCTTCCTCCGGAGCATTCATCATCGAAGCCATCGACATTTCGCGCGGATGTAACTTCGCGTTGATTTCCTTCGCCTTTTGCCTGTCTTCGTCCGATAGTTGCGCTAAATCGTATAGCGGGTTTGTATCGAAACTCCTGCCGGTCAATAACGCGCGGATTCTTGCTTTTACGGGATGAAGATATTTCTGAGTAATAAAGGTATTGTTCTCGTATTGCCCGAGCGAAATTTTGTTGTTCAGCAAGTCGAGTTTGGCGATGCTGTATGCCAGCGGGTCGGCGCTTATGGCAATGGTGGTCGACAGGATATCCTCCTTGCTGTAAGGCGTTCCGAGGGTATATAGCCTGCCCGTCATTTTTTCGTTCGCGACTTCTTCGGCGAAATTTTCGATATAGCTCACGTCTTCCGCCGAATACGGGAGGGACAGGTCTCCGTCGAGTTGAAGATCTTTATGAATCCCCATCTTGACGGCAATCGATTTTATCTTCAACGAAACAGCATTCTGCCGGTTTTCCGGCGCCGAATGATAACGCTCGATTTGTTGCAGCAACTCGTCGAATTGCCGGCGGGTATCGCTTTCCATAAAGGGAGGCGTTAGATAAGATACCAATGCGGCATGCAGCCTCCGTTTGGCAATGATTCCTTCGCCTACGTTCGAGATGGTGTAGTAATAAAAATGAGGCATGGCGCCCATCAGGCAGTCGGGCCAGTCCTTTTTCGACAAAGCCGTTTGTTTGCCGGGCGTAAACTCGAGGCTGCCGTGCGTTCCGAAATGGATGAACGCGTCGGCTTTAAATCCCTTTTGCGCCCATAGATAAGGCGCCAGATAACTGTGGGGCGGCGCTACACCGGCGCCATGGACGATTTTAAAATCATCGCCGTCGAGAGCCGCTTTCGGTTGCGGAAATACCGCCACATTGCCGAACCGCAGGCAGGCCACGGCCAGCGCCGGTTCGTCACCGGCCGTTCCCGTCATAAACGTCCCCGGAGCTTCTCCGTATTTCTCGACGACCTCCCGGTATTGGTCGGGCAGAATGATTTCGTGCGCCCATTGTTCATACTCCGATTTTTTTATCCACAGCGGATCGCCGTTTTTCAAGAAATCGGCGATCTCTCCTTCGGCATAATTGCCGAATAAGTTGCCCTTTCGATATAACAGCTTTTCAAATTCATTTTCGGATGCGGGCAGGCCTTCCACGGAATATCCTTCCGATTGCAACCGTTTGAGGAACGCATACAACGAAGGAACCACTTCGAGTCCGGTAGCCACTAAAGAGCTTTGTCCCGGCCCCTTGAAGTAACAGATCGCAATCTTCTTATCTTTGTTGGGCTTTATCTTCAACTGCATATAGTGATCGACGTTGGCGATGAAATTACCGACTCTTTCAGGCTCCGGGTCGAAGACATAATAGTGATTGCTGTGTTGGTTCTGTGTGGAAATAGGTAAGGGGCATATTCCCCCGTCCAATTCAGGAAGTACGATCCGGGCGGTGAGGAATCCGCCGATTTGTCCACGGGGATCGTTAAGCCATTCGTCGTGGCTCTGCATCACCGGATACGGGCAAAACAGGGGAATGTTTTTTTCCGCCAGCCACTTTACGGCCCGGTCTCCTTCCAACCGTCCCATGGGCAGGTAAATGACCGCATCGGGATCGACTTCTTTTAACAGTTCCAGTCGTTTGGTGATGGCGGAGATCGGGAAAACGTTGTAGCCTTGTTTTTCAAAACCGGAGATCAGGCTGTCGATATAGATGCGGTTGCCTTCCAACGGCGAAGTCATACCCGACAGGAAAGCGATTCGCGGGGCCTCTTTTTTATATACCCCTTTTCGGATAAGGTGTTCGGTCAGCTCTCCGGCCGTAGTGAAATATTTATTCTCATCCAGATAATACAAGATGTCGGAAGGAATCAATACCGGAGCTTCGGCGCGGTTAGCCGTCAGCTTCTTCGGATCGAATTCCTGCCGTACATAGTGCAGCATATTCCGGAAATTTTCTTTGCAGCGGTTGCTGTAATAGGTGTCGAGTTTTTCCTGTTGCAGGCTGTCGACGCGGTTGTTTTTCACGATGTCGGAAGCAAATACGAATGTATAGACCATTGCTCCTTTTTTCCCTCCCGCTTCGATGTTTTTAATTTGTTCTGGTGTCAAACGCAGTCCCGGGCCGAAAATCAGGATGGCATCGTAATTCTTTAAGCCCGAGGCTTTGTCCGGCCCGACTTCCTCGACTTTTATAAACCGGTTGTCATTCGATAAGATGATATTCGAGACCTGATAAGAGGGAAAGTTAACCAATGCGATCTTGGTGGGCGATAAAAAGCAGGCATAGAGCAGGCCGGCAGCTATAACGATTATCATTACACCGCCGATAGCGGCGAGCCGTTTTTTGTTTTTTATAATTCTTTCGATTGACATAGCGCGGAAATGAGTATATCCTTACAGCCGGATATGTTAGGCTGTAAGGATAATATAAAAATAGATATAAGTCAATAAATCAATTGAACGGATACACATATTCGAACGTGATGTAACCGGATTCATCTTTTTCGTTTAAAAAGTTCTTCATAATTACCTTCGCATATTTGCCATTTGCAGAGCGTACAATGAAAACATTGTTATTAATCGTCCAATCTCCGGACTTGTAATTATAAAATGCCCATCCTTGATTTTCTCCTACTTTGAAAGCGGTATTTCCCGTCGTTTTTGCATATTTAGGAGGCATGTCTCCGGATTTCATGACACTTATTTCAGAATCGGTTATAAGGCCTGAAGTTGGGATAGTTGTTACCTCATCAAAGCTCTTTTTATCGGTGGCGTACACTGCTCCCTGTCCTTTCCCCGATGTGCCGCCGTTAGTGCGGATATTAAAACGGAGGAATCCCATATCCCAGTTCAGGTTTTCGGAATATTCTTCTTGATCCACGGTAACGACTGTTCCTTTTTCGAAAGAGAAATAGGTCCATTCGGTGAAACTTTCTGCTTTAAAAGTGACCTTTTTCGCCTCGGGATTTACCACCGGATTATCTTCTTTGTCACAAGATTGAAATACTCCGATGAAAGAAAGAGCGACTGTCAAGAAAAAAGCTTGTTTTAAAAAAGTGATCTTTTTCATTGCTAAATAATTTAAATACATTGTTATTGTTAAAATTTGAATAAAACGGATCCGAAGAACCTCCGCCCCGGATCGTAGGTGGTAAATTTAACCGGATCGGTATAATTGAATATGTTACGGATGCCGCCGGATATATCCAGTTGTGTATGTCCTTTCTTCCAAAGCGTACACACCACTGTCAGTTTCCATAAGCTGAAAGCCGATTGGGGATTGGTGGTGACGGTTTGAACGGTCTTCCCCGTATGGGAATCGGTCGTAATCTCTTCCGTATCGTTGATCTTGGACGAATTCCAATGACCGGCTAAAGAAATCGAAAAATCTTTCTCCAACAGCCGGTCCTTATAGGTTGCATGCCAACTGAAGGCGTGGCGGATGTTGCCTTTCAGTTGCAAATCCGTTTCCGTATCTTTTGCGTCAGTATAAGCGTAGGTTCCATGAAGAGAGACTTTTTGTGCCGGACGGTAATCTACATTTAATTCCATTCCGCGGATGCGGGCGTTGTCTACGTTGCTATAACGTAATTCCGTTTCTTCCACGCCTTTTTCGTCCTTTACCACCACGAATGCCGATTGAATTTTATTCCGGATGCTGTTCTGATACATATCGACGCTTATATTGAAAGCCGCACGGCGATATTCGGAGGAAAAATACAGATAATCGGACTTTTCGGCTTTTAAGTCGGGATTGCCGATATTGTGAGAGACAGAACCCATCATGAAGTCGGAGAATAATTCGGTCGGATCGGGGGCTTTGAATCCTTTGCTGTAACCTCCCCGGAATTTCCAATTGCCGGGACTGAGCATGACGTTAATCTTCGGGCTATAGGCATTCCCGAATACGGAATGATGCGTTAAGCGAAATCCTCCTACGACATTCAGAAGCGGAATTATTTGCCAGTCAACCTGCGCAAAACCGTTCATATCGTTTACTTTACGCGTTTTTATTTCTTCGCCATATTGAATCGCATTATAATCCTTATTCCAGTTATATTCCGCGCCGGCAATAGCCTGTAGGCTTACTGAAGGGGTGTACGTGTCCAATATACGAAGGGTCTGTATGTCGGACGTGGCATTTTTTTCCGATTCGTTTGTCGACTGATAGATGGTGTTACGGGTATAGAAGTCGCCGTAATAGGAAGCTTTCAATTGATGATTGTCTGCGAAGTGTTGAGTGGCGGTCACCCGGAGGGTTTTATTATTACTTTTATAATGGGTGTTTTTGACACTTTCTCCGGGGTTCGTCACTTCCGTAAGGTAATAGATGCCGGACGCCGTTATCTGCGTCTTTTTGTGGTTCCAAGCGAATTTTTGTTCAATATTCATGTTCGTGCCCGGATCTTTGGTAAATGCTTGCGGCGATTCGGGTGTAAGGTCGTATCCATTATGCGAATTCCGGTAAAAAAGCGTTTGGGAGGTGATTCTCCTGAAAGCAGTACCCACGCTGGCATCCAGCACCCAATCGTTGAAGCGGGAATAACGGGTTTTGGCCCAACCTTCCAATTTCCTGTCAGGCGTTTTAGTAATAATATTGATGGTCATTCCAATTGCGCTCGAACCGTACAAGGCAGAGGCGGCTCCTTTGATAATTTCAATTTGCTTAACATTCGACAGGCTCAATCGTTCAAAATCGATCGGCCCACCCGGAGTGGTCGACAGGCGTTCCCCATCGACTAAGATCAAAAGATATTTATTTTCGAGCCCTTGTATACGGATATTGTCTCCACGCGGATCACTATTGAATTGCAATCCCGGAATAGTATATTCCAATGCGTCCATGATGTTTTCAAAATCATTTTGCCTTAATTGGGCGGACGATATTACACGGGTCAATATGGGCGTATTGGCCAATGTTTTTTCCGTACGAGTTCCGGTGACGACGATTTCTTCCAAATTCCGGATTTTATCTTTTATTTCCAGACTATCGCCGGTTTGTGTATTCGGCCGGAGAATCTGTTCTCCTTCACCCTGTCCATACACGGCTTCGTACAAAAATAACGATAGCACAAGGAGTGCAATAAAAGCATTTTTACGTTTCATACTTTTTTTGGAATATTGTAGAAAGACAAATTATCTTCGATTCACTTTTCCAAACCCGGGATAAATGAATGTTGTATCCTTACGGCAGGTTTTCTGACTTTCCCTTTTTGCAAGCCTTCCCGATATACAATGTGCGGTTGATATCAGTGGCCGAAGTTTGCAATATTCTTGTTAAGAACGGGATCACAGCAACGGGTATTGTTCCGGATTTTCATCGGATTCCCTCTCACCGCTTACCGAAAAGTAGCGGTTCACCATAATACGGGGCAAAGGTAAGGAGAATTTTTTATAAATGAAATAAGTTTTAAATACGACAGATGCCTCATGAAAGCGGCTTTGGTGTTCGGCACATCTTTAAAACTTGTGAAATAAAGTAATTAAGAAAATAAAAAGCGTTTGTCTCTGAGATTTCTTTGTATTTTTGCTCTTCTGAAAAATGGACGGTTCTCCGTTTCCTCCAACCATGAATTCCTTTGGATGGATGGGAAATCGAATTTTGAAAATGGGATTACGGGGTTGATTTTTGTCGATAAAATCCGGTTATTGGTCGAATTAATTTTTTTATATATCGATAATACTGTTACTTCGCACTTCGGAACTGTTTCAATAGGAGAATTTGTCACATAAAAAACCGCGAAGGAAAGGTGACTCCCGGTAAAGGTTATAAAATAGGTAAGAGATAATTTACGTAAAATAAATATGAATATAAGAACGACGGTAATAGGAGGGATTTCGTTGTTGTTGCTTGTTTCGTGTTCTCAACGAAGAAGCCAGCAGAATGAGAGTCCCGAAAGAGAGTATCCGGTAATGGTTGTGGAAAAACAGGACGCTGAACTCCAAAGCGTATATCCTGTGACATTAAGGGGAAAAGAAGATGCGGAGATAAAACCACGGGTGAGCGGCTACATCGATAAAGTGTACATCGATGAAGGGGCGTATGTGAAAAAGGGGCAAGCTCTGTTTTCGGTGAATTCGCCTACCTCCGAGCATGATTTGGCTTCGGCTAAGGCTGCGTTGGAAACCGCTGAGGCGAATCTGAATACCGCCCGCCTTGATGTGGACCGTATCCGTCCGTTGGCCGATAAAAATATAGTCAGTACGGTACAACTCGAAACATATGAAAATGCCTATAAAGCTTCCCAGGCTTCAAAATCGGAGGCTGAGGTTGCCTTAAAAGCGGCGCAGGCCACCACGGGCTGGACCACCGTTACAAGTCCTATTGAAGGCGTCGTCGGTTCTATTCCTTATCGTAGTGGAAATATGGTTACCGGCGCTACCACGCTGACGACTATTTCGAATGTCGAAACGGTATATGCGTATTTTTCCATTAACGAAAAAGCTTTTTCGGCATTACTTTCTACCCTCGAAGGAAATTCGATGGGCGAAAAGATCGGGAATATCCCCGAAGCGACCCTTACCCTTGCCGACGGTACGGTCTATCCCGAAAAAGGAAAAGTTTCCACGATATCGGGCATTGTCAACCAGGCAACCGGATCGGTTAACTTGCGTGTAGCGTTCCCTAACGAACAGGGCGTTCTGAGAAGCGGCGCCAGCGGCAAAGTTTCGATTCCGCGCAAAGTGGGAAATGTATTTGTGATTCCTCAAAAATCGACGTTTGCCCAACAAGACAAAATCGTCTTGTATAAAGTGGTGAATGATTCTACGGTTCAGTCCATTGTGCAGGTCGATCCTTTGCCCGACGGTAAAAACTATGTGGTTACGCAGGGCCTCGAGGAGGGCGACCGGATTGTATTGGATGGCATCGCCACTTTGCGGAATGCCCAGAAAATTAAAATAAAGGAAGAACGATAATGGGGGGTTGCCGGGGATGTCGCTTGGAGCGACGCCTCCCGGTATCCGTACGGGCGACGCCCTCGGCCGCTTGTAACACATTTGAAAGAAAATAAAAAATTATGCTGAAAATTTTTATAGAAAGGCCGGTTTTATCCACGGTAATTTCCATTTTAATTGTTGTTTTGGGAATTTTGGGATTATCTACCTTACCGGTCGAACAGTACCCCAATATCGCTCCGCCCACCGTACGCGTTTGGGCCAATTATAGCGGGGCCAACGCCGACGTGGTGATGAACAGCGTGGTGATTCCCCTGGAAGAGCAAATCAACGGAGTGGAAGGAATGACGTATATGACGTCGACAGCTTCCAATAGCGGATCGGCTTCCATCACCATTTATTTCGAACAGGAGGTCGACCCCGACATGGCTACGGTAAACGTGCAAAACCGCGTGAATCAGGCTACTTCGCTGCTTCCTGCCGAGGTGACGATGGCGGGCGTGACGGTTCAGAAACAACAAACCGATAACGTGCTGCGTATTTCGGTGTCGTCCACCAATCCGGAGCACGATCAACAGTTTATTCAAAATTATGTCGATATCAATGTCTTGCCCCAAATAAAACGTATTTCCGGAGTTGGAGATGCCAGCGTAATGGGTGCGCGAACCTACTCCATGCGTATCTGGTTGAAACCCGATGTGATGGCTTCGTATGGCATCACGCCGCAGGAAGTGAGGCAACTCCTTTCCGACCAAAACGTGGAAGCGGCTCCCGGGGAGCTGGGTCAAAACAGCGATCAGACGTTCCAATACCCGCTCAAATATACGGGGCGGCTTAAAACGGTGGAAGAATTCGGGAATATTGTCCTTCGCTCTTCCAACGGGCATATCCTCCGCCTTTCGGATGTGGCCGATGTCGAACTGGGCTCTATGAATTATTCGGTGTTGTCTACGACGGACGGCGCTCCGGCCGTATCCATTAGTGTCAGCCAAACGTCTAATTCCAATGCCCAGGAGCTGATCAACCGGGTGAAGACGGAATTGGATGATGTTTCCAAGAACTTTCCGCCGGGCTTTAAGCTGACTTACATGTCCGACGCGAACGAGTTCCTCGATGCGTCCATCCACAAAGTCGTGACCACTTTATTGGAGGCTTTTGTGTTGGTGTTCCTTGTCGTACTTATCTTCTTACAGAGTTTCCGTTCGACGCTTATACCCGCCATTGCCATTCCGGTAGCGATTATCGGCTCGTTCTTTGTGTTGCAACTGTTAGGCTTTTCCATCAATCTTCTTACGCTGTTCGCCTTGGTGCTGGCTATTGGAATTGTGGTGGATGATGCGATAGTGGTGGTCGAGGCCGTCCACGCGCAGCTCGAAAAAGGGGCTAAAAACGCGAAAGAGGCGACGATTGAGACCATGAAGGAGATCGCTCCTGCTATTGTCTCCATTACCCTGGTGATGGCTTCGGTATTTATTCCCGTCAGTTTTATCGGAGGAACCAGCGGCGTGTTTTATAAACAGTTCGGATTGACTTTGGCTACGGCGATCATTATCTCGGCTATCAATGCCTTGACGTTAAGCCCTGCCTTAAGCGCCCTTTTCCTTCGTCCCGAACCGCCGGAATCGCAAACCGCCCGTCCGGCGAAAAACAATCTTATTAAACGGTTCTTCAAATTCTTTAATACGTATTTCGACAAACTGACCGTGCAATACGAAAAGACATTGCGTTTTCTCGGTAAGAAAAAACACCGTTGGATTACGGTGGCGATGATCGCCGTCTTTTCTTTGATTCTTTTCGGATTGATGCGCCTCATTCCTACCGGATTTGTTCCGCAGGAAGATAGCGGGGAGGTGATATTGATGATTACCTTGCCGCCGGGATCGTCTCTGGAACGTTCCGATTCGATTGTCCATCAGGTGGCGTCTCTTTCCGAATCCATTCCGGAAGTGCAAAATGTGGCCACTATTTCGGGTATTAACTTTATGAGCGGATTGGGAAGTTCTTACGGAACCGTGATGTATAAACTGACTCCGTGGGGCGAGCGTAAACGCACGGCTTCGGATATCGTTTCAGTCTTGAAGCAGCGGACGGACTCTCTTATCGGCGCCGAGTTTATGATATTCAGCGCGCCTACGTTGAGAGGTTTCGGCTTGGCGAGCGGTGTGGATTTGAAGATGCAGGACAAGACCGGAGGGAATATCACCGATTTTTATGCCGTTACGCAAAAGTTCCTTCAAGAGCTTCAGCAGCAAGATGAAATATTGATGGCCTCCACCACTTTCAATCCTAATTTTCCGCAAAAGCAACTCGATGTGAATGTGGCCAAAGTCATGGAGGCGGGCCTTTCGATGAACGATGTGCTGTCGACGTTGCAAATATATATCGGTAGCTTATATACGTCGAACATCACGTTGTTCGGGAAATCGTACCGGGTGATTTTGCAAACGTCGCCCGAATACCGCTCGAAAATGGATGACCTGAACAGCTACTATGTCAGGACTGCTTCGGGAGAAATGTCGCCCATCACCGAATATTTCACGGTGACGGATGTGACCGGCCCGCAAACGATTTCGCGCTACAACTTATATACGTCGATGGATGTAACCATTATCCCCAATACTGCCGGAGGATATAGTACGGGGGATGTAATTAATAAAGTGAATGAACTGAGCGAGGGCCTTGCCGAAGGTTATACGTATGAGTATTCGGGGATGACGCGCGAGGAGGTGCAGAGCGGTAACCAGACCTTTATGATTTTTATGCTCTGCCTGATCTTTGTATTCTTGTTGCTGGCTGCGCTGTACGAAAGTTATATCTTGCCGCTGGCGGTGATCCTTTCGTTGCCCGTAGGGTTGGCGGGAGTGTTTATCTTCCTGTGGCTCTTTGGTGTCCATCAGGGAATTACCAATAGTATTTATGTGCAGATATCGCTCATCATGCTCATCGGGTTGCTTGCCAAGAACGCGATCCTGATTGTGGAATACGCCATACAGCGCAGGAAGCAGGGGATGAATATCGTGGAAGCGGCCGTGAATGGAGCTGTAGCCCGTTTCCGTCCTATCCTGATGACCTCTTTCGCATTCATTGCCGGCCTTACGCCTTTGATGTTGGCTACCGGCGCCGGCGCCGTGGGGAATCGTTCCATCGGATTGAGCGCCATCGGCGGAATGTTGATCGGAACGGTATTGGGCGTACTGGTTATCCCTTCGCTGTATATTCTTTTCCAAACTTTTGAAGACCGTTTCCGCAAGTCGGGACTGGTAAATGTAGATGAAGATGATGATGAAACAATCAAGAAAAATAATGAAGATCAAAAATAACAATCGATTAGCCCTGTTTTTGCTTACGGGATGTGTTATTTTTTTAGGATTATCCTCTTGCCACGTACTGAATCCGTATCGCTCGCCGGTGGTGGATACCACTGAATTGTACCGGGAGGTGATTGCTTCCGACAGTACCTCGATTGCCGATATTCCCTGGCGGAATTTTTTCTCGGATCCGTATTTGGTGCGCCTTATCGATACGGCTCTTGTGAATAATGCCGATTTGCAGATTGCCGTGAGCAGTATCCGTCAGGCGGACATCGAATTAAAAAGAACGCGGGCGGCTTATTTTCCCAACGTGTCGGCGGGCGCTACCGTAACGCATACCGCAACATCCGACGGAAACAAAGCTTTCAGTCGTAGTTCGAATGATGTCTTTGCCGGAATAAGTGCGAACTGGGAGTTGGATGTGTGGGGAAAACTCAACCGGCAGTCGCGTGCACAATATGCCCGCTTCCTGAAGAGTCAGGCTTATAAAGATATGGTGCAGTCGGGGTTGATAGCCAATATAGCCGATGCCTACTATTCGCTTTTGGCGCTGGATGAACAACTGGTTATCACGAAGGAAACGGTCGTACTGTTGGACAAGAGTGTCGAAACGATGGAAGCGTTGAAAGAAGCCGCCCGGCAAAACGCTGCTGCGGTTGAGCAAAGCCGCGCTCTGTTGCTGAACACCCGGCTGAGCGCCATCGATATAGAAAACAGTATCCGTCAGTTGGAGAATACGATCAATCTCCTTTCGGGCAAGAAACCGGGTCCTGTAGAGCGCTCTGCATTGGACACGCAACCCGTTCCGGGACAGTTGAAAGCGGGAGTCCCGGCCCGACTGCTTTCGCGCCGTCCCGATGTAAAACAGGCCGAACTGGATTTCCGTGTCGCTTTTGAGTTGACGAACGCCGCCCGGGCAAGTTTTTATCCTTCCATCACCCTTCATTCGGGTTCTATGGTGGGATATGCCTCTTCCGGATTCTCCAATTTGTTCAGTCTCGAAAACCTGTTGGCGAACATCGTCGGCGGATTAACGCAACCGATATTTGCACAAGGGCAATTAAAGGCCAATCTCGAAACGGCAAAGGAAAGTCAGATTCAGGCGATGGCTGCGTTTCAAAATGCCGTGTTGAACGCCGGAAAAGAAGTTTCCGACATTTTATATACGTATGAAAGTGTGGCCCGTAAAACCGATTTGCGCGAACAACAGATCGATGCTACGCAAAAATCGGTGGAGTATACCGAAGAGTTGTTGAAAGCCAACGAGGTCGATTATACGGCCGTGCTGACGGCCCAACAGTCCTATCTTTCGGCGCGTTTGAATCGAGTAAGCGAACGGTTGGAGCAATTGCAATGCGTGGTGAATTTGTATAATGCGTTGGGAGGAGGCGTAAACTGATTGTTTTCTCGCGCATAAAAAATAGTTTCCGGCGTGCCGTTAAAATACTATCTTTGTATCTGAATATAAAGTAAACAAGTATGAAAACTATTTTAGTCATGCCTGAAAATGAAAGGCAGTTGAAACTGTTGAAAGCGATGTTTGAAGAAATGCAAATCAAATACAGGAGCGAAAAAACCGGAGAAGATCTTTTTTATCCGGAACTGGAGAACAAAATTAAAGAAGCCAGAAAGGAGAAAGAGAAAGGAGAACTACTGACCATAGATTCCGAGAAATTATGGGAAAGTATATAATTCAACTCTCTAAAAGAGCTGTAAAAGATTTGCAGATAATAAAAAAGTCGGGGAAAAAGCAGGACAAGGAAAAAGTAGATGCTTTTTTTCTTCAACTGGAAAATGATCCGAGAAAAGGAGGAGGCTCTCCGGAACCTTTAAAATATTATGAAGGAGATGTCTGGAGTAGAGAATTAAATAAAAAAGACCGTTTGGTATATGAAATTTTCGAAAGCGAAAAACTTGTCGTTATCGTACAGGTCGCAGGGCATTACAGAGACAAATAAACAGCTTTATTTTAGTAACAATATTGATATGAGAAAATTAGTTTATGTGTTAGTTGCGGTGTTCGTTTGTATTTCCTGCCAAAACAAGCAGGGAACCAATGCTTCCGGGGATCAATCGGAAGAGGCGCCCAAGGTGATTGATTACTCGAATGTGAAAGAAAAATCTTTTTCGGAGCTGTTTACCGAAATAGAACCGAATCAAATCAAGGAAAGCCCGTTCGATTTGTTCCCCAAAATCAATGGGGTCGTAACCGCCGGCGACAGTACCGTTTTCAACTCCATGGTGATAGGCGATGGCGCTTTAGGACAAATGATTGGAAAGTATGTCACGATATTTTATAAGGAATGGGTTAAAACGCATAAAGCCATCTTGCTTATCGCTTTCGTCTTTGTGGGGTTTATCGCCTACACGTTTATCAATGTCAGTCAAATGTTTCGTATCAACGGGGCGGTACAGACTTGGTTCAATGTCATTGTAAAAGATATTACACTTTTGGGACAAATGCAGTGGCTGCCTTTATTAGCCGGTATGCTGCTGGCTTTATCGCAATATGTGCCTGAAATGGTGGATAAACGGTTGAAGCTGACGCTTCACTTGCCCTTGCCCGAAAGAAAGATCATGTGGGTCATGATGGCATACGGTGCGGCTGTGTTGGTAACTCTTTTCGTATTGACTTATCTGATTTTGGCATTATGGCTGGGCATATATTATCCCCGTGAAATCGTCGTTTCGGCCGTGTGGGCATCCCTGCCATGGTTCTTGGCAGGTTTAACGGCTTACTTTTGTGTGGCATGGATAAGTTTGGAGCCCGTTTGGCGGCAACGAATAGGTGATGCATTAATCGCCGTATGCCTGCTTTCCTTGTTCTTTTTCAACGCCAAATCGGGTGCTTATGTCCCGTTTGTCTTTTATGGAGCGGCTATAGTGGTGGCGGTTTCCGTTTTACCCCTTTATTCCATGTTCCGTTTTAAGGATGGCGTACAATAAATTGCAAAAAATAAAAATGATGAAGAGTAAAACCGGTATATATTGTATCATTCTTATAACGGCGACATTACTTGCGATGTGGGCGATTCCCGCTTTATTGAAGAAAGCAACCGACAAGCCGGCCGATTATCCTTTCGCCTATTATAGTTCGATAATAAAAGAACTTTGCTTTATTGATTTTCATGACAAAGAGGCGCCGATGAAAGATAAATCGGGTAATATCTATACGACACAGCAATTCGACTCGTTGATGCCGTTGCTCAATTTTCGGCAGTTGATGGTTGACGGTAAAATGCCCGATTCGTTGGATGGATATGAGCTTACGCCGCAATTGGTGCGGTCGAAAAACGTGGTATTTCGTTTTACCCCCACCGATATCCGTACACCGCAAACGGATTTATACGTAATGTTCGAATCGATGCCGAAACGTGTCGGCCTTGAAGTGCCGGACGATGTGTTTCGCCTGACCCGCGACGGCATTGAATTCATCGATGCGAAGTCCAACCGCATAAATGAAGATAAAAGCGAACAATTTCGCACAGCGATGATACAGGAAGGATTCACTTTTCCCATGCAGTGGGCCTCGGGAAATATCAATCCCCGAAAGCCGTACGACGAAGGATATTTTTGTCTCGACCGCAACGGGCATTTGTTTCACTTGAAGATGGTGAATAATCGTCCTTTCGTACGTGATACGCAGATAGGCGATTCCATCGACATCGCTTCTTTTTCGATGCTTGAAGTCGGCGACAAGCGCTTTTACGGTTTCCTGTTCGATCGGCAGGGAGGTGTGTATATCATCGAAAGCAACGATGGCAAGTATCGCCCCGTAAGGTTGGATATTGGTACTGTCGATACTCGAAGCGATGAGATGTTGTTAATGGGCAACTTGTTATATTGGACTGTCTCTGTCACAACGCCGTCCGGTATAGGCTATTATGCTCTTCGGACGGAAACATTGGAGCGAGTGGATGAATATCATATCGCCTGTACACCCGGTGTATGGAACCGTGTGTCGGAGTGGTTGTTTCCGGCTTATCTGACGTTCGACCACCCGGATAGCGATTATATTTATCCGGCGTTTGTCTTTACCGGGATAAAAGCGTTCGCAGTGAATGCCCTGCTTGCATTGCTCGTGTTTGGGTTGGTGGCTAATACGCGGAAAAGAAAAATATTCCATGCGGCATTTCTCCTTTTCACGGGGATTGCCGGCCTCATCGCGTTGTTGCTTCTTCCCGATTTTAAGTATAAATAATATAATAAAAGTACGATTCAATGAACAAAATTTTAATTACAATGGCCGTGATGTCGCTATTTTTGGCATCTTGCGGCAACGCTACGCAGAAGAAAACAAGTGATGCGGAACAAACAGAAACGGCAGCGGTAAGCGATTTAACCGTGTATGAACTCGACAGCCTCTTGGCGCATGCCGAAGATTTCGTGGGGCAAACCGTCAAAGTGCGCGGGCATGTTACACATACCTGTAAGCACTCCGGTAAGCGTTGTTTTCTTGCCGGTAACGATGAAAATGCGTCCCTGCGTGTGGAAGCCGGCGGTGAAATCGGCGGATTTAACCGCGAGTTGGTTGGCTCCGAACTTGAAATCAAGGGGATTGTCCGCGAGCGGAAGTTAACGCAAGAGTATATCAATCAATATGAAAAAGATGTGGAGGCACAGAAGATCGAAGAAGACGGATCAGCCGAAACGTGCAAGGCGGAACTCAATAATATTGAGTCGATGCGCCAATGGATGAATGCCAATAACAAAGAATATTATCCCATTTACTATATGGATGGCGAGGATTACGATGTCGTTCAAAAATAAATCCATCGCTTATTGGTTCCGCCAACTGCACCGCGACATCGGATTTGTCGCGGTGGGGTTTTGTTTTATTTATGCCGTTTCCGGTATCCTGCTCAACCATATGAATGAAAAAGACCCGGCCTATAAAACGGAAAATAAATCGTTGTTGTTTCATTCCGGGCTTTCTGCCGATGAACTACCCGTGGTTTGGACCGATCGGGGCGGTTTGCCTCAACTCAATAAGGTCATGAAGATAGATGATGACCACCTGCGTTTATTGCTCGACAAAGGGATAGGAGTATACGATGCACGTACCGGTGACCTCGATTACGAACTGTATCATAAACGGGCTTTTGTATATTGGATTAACAAGATGCATTATAACAAGGTGGGAGGCTGGACAGTGATGGCCGACCTGTTTGCCGTTTCGCTTTTGTTTTTAGCCATTTCGGGATTGCTCATCGTGAAAGGGCAAAAAGGAATTGCCGGCCGCGGAAAATGGTATTTACTTCTAGGAATATTGATTCCTGTTATTTATGTGATCCTATCGTGAAACAGATCGTACTATTCGTCGCCTTGATGGCTATAACTCCTCTTTCTACGAGTGCGCGGGGACAAACAAGCCCCCTCGTGAGCCTGCGTCTCCTTGTTTTGGACAAAAGCACGCGCGAAACGTTGATATATGCGCAGGTAGAGATTTCAGGAGCCAAAACGTACAATGCAGTTACCAACGATAAGGGCGAGTTGTTTATTGAAAGTATTCCGTCCGGGGAATATCGCATAAAATCGAAATACATCGGATATGCCGACTGGGAACAATCTGTTTCTTTGTCGGCCGACAAAATCCTCACCATTGAGATGGAGTCGAATCGCACGTTGTTGGATGAAGTGGTGGTCACCGCTACCGAATCTGCCGGGATGACCTCTTCGTCATTGATCGACCGGAAAGCCATGCAGCATTTGCAACCGGTCACTTTTACTGACATCCTCGAATTACTGCCCGGAAGGCTGTCGAAAGATCCCGCATTGACGGGCGTGAATTTAATCTCTTTGCGACAGTCCACCATTAGCGATACGGAGAATCAATACGGAACGAGTTCGCTGGGAACGGCATTCCTGATCGACGGCGTACCTTTGTCGGCGAACGCTGACATGCACTCTTTCTCGAGGGGCGACGGAGTATCAATTAGTGGCGACGAAGCCTACCGGTACCGACTGACCACCAATCGCGGAATCGATATGCGTGCCTTATCCACCGACGGAATCGACCATGTAGAAATCATTCGGGGTATCCCTTCGGTTCGTTATGGCGACCTGACCAGCGGTGTGGTGAATATTGAACGAAAAAAAGGCACCACCCCGTTGTCGTTACGTTTTTTAGCCAACGGATACAGCAAATTGTTTGCGGCCGAAAAGGGCTTCCGGTTTGATAAGCGGAACCTCGATGTGAATGTCGGGGCGGATTATCTCGATGCCAAATCGAATCCTACCAACAGGATGGAAAATTATCAGCGCATCAACGCCTCCGTGCGGTTGAATAAGAAATGGATGGCCGGTGACGTGAAAATAAACTGGGCGCCGAACTTCGATTTCGGACATACCGTGGATCGGGATAAAACCGATCCGGATATCGATTATACCTATATCGATTCGTACCGTTCAAGTAACGACCGCTTTTCTTTACGGCAAACAATATCTTTCGATTTTACACGCCAAAAGATGGTAAAGTCGGTGGAATTGAAAACCGGTGTCACGTATGAAAACGACCGTATCCATCAAGTCAAGTTCGTACAAATTACAACGCCGACCGCTATTCCGAGTTCTACCGAGGAAGGGGAGCACGACGGCATTTATCTTCCTTCCAATTGGGTTTCGGATTTGCGGATGGACGGCCGCCCGTTGAACCTTTTTGCACAGGCAACAACTGAACTTTCTTTTAATACATGGGGGCTTATTCATAATGTGATGGGGGGCCTCGATTGGCATTTCGATAAGAATTACGGACAGGGCATGATATATGACCCTTCGCGTCCGCCTTCGGGCTCTACCGATACGCGCCCAAGGGCATATTCCGATGTGCCCGCTTCCCATTTGGCGGCTTTTTTTGTAGAAGATGTGATCGGATTCCCGGTGGCTGCAAATTATGTAAAGATGAATGTGGGGCTGCGGGGCTCTTCGATGTTGAATTTGCAGCCGTCTTATGAGATGTACGGCAAACTTTATCCCGAGCCTCGGATAAGTGCTCAATGGATTTTCCCCGACTTTCAACTATGGGGGAGAAAGATACAAATCGATATAACAGCCGGTTATGGTTGGAGCAATAAATTCCCCACACTTATTCAGTTGTATCCCGATTATACTTATTTAGATGCGGTGCAGTTGAATTATTATCACGCCAATCCCGATTATCGGAGGATTTATATAAAGACGTTCAAGCGCAAGCACGTCAATGATGATTTGCGCCCGGCGCAAAACCGCAAATTCGATCTGCGGTTGAAACTCAATATTCACAACAATAAGTTGGCGGTAAACTATTTCCAAGAACGAACTACCACGGCTTTCCGTACGCAAGTAGCGGCTGTGGAACCCTTGGTGTATAAAGATTATATCGTGCCCGACGATTATACTGAAACGCATGAAGGACGTCCCGACTTGGAAGAGCTTGCGTATGTGAACGACACCTATTTGCATGCTTTCCCTTTTAGCGGAAATGGCAGTATCATCGATAAAGAAGGAGTTGAGTTTACTTTTCAAAGTCCTCGATGGGATGTTTTGAAGACTCGCCTCACCCTTGATGGCGCTTGGTTTAAAACGGAGTATAGTAACAGCGCACCCTATTATTATAAGCCTTACCAATTGGTGAATAACCGCAGAATTGAAAAGTACGGAGTGTATCAACAAGAGTCAGGGTATATTCGGGAGGAGCTGAATACCAAAGTGATGCTCGATACCTATCTGCCCGAACTCGACATGGAGTTTTCCACGTCGGTACAATGCGCATGGTTTCATCTCTCACAAAACAAACCGCGCAGCGAAACGCCTGAGGTGTATATCGATACCGACGGCAGTGTGCACTCTTATACCGAACAGGATAAAAAGGATATGATCCTTCAGTATCTTTACACACCCCACAATCCGAATAGTTTCCGCAAAGAGCGCGTTCCCTTTGGAATGTCGGTCAACCTGAAGGCTTCTAAAAACTTTCGCCGAAAAGTGCGGGTATCGTTGTATGTAAACAAGCTTTTGGATTATTATCCTGTATACGAAGTCTACGGTGCAAAAATCAGAAGGGCGGTAGACCCTTATTTTGGAATGGAATTAAATTTTACATTATAATATTTAAATTGACTATGACGAAAAAGTATTTGTTTTTATTTCTTATGATGATGGTATCCATCGGTTTTAATGCATGCCAAGACGATAACGACGAGCTTCGGACGACCATATTGAGCTTAACGGTGCAGAGTCCCGAAGAAATGACGGATTTTACATTAAGTGAATTACAGGCGGTATTTACCGAGCGGAATACCGGGGAGAAAACCCTTTCGGATCCTTTTACGGGTACCTTAATGATATTGCTTCCCGAAGGCACCTACGATATTGCCGTGCAAGGAAAGATATCTTATTGGATTAATGGAAAAAGGCAAACAGGGGAGGTGAAAGCATCCAAAGAATCGAATGTGGTATTGGGGGAGAAAGCGGTGCTTTCGTTGCCGCTGATGCTGGTGATCGATCATACCGACTTCCTGATCAGTGAAATATTCTTTACCGGAACACAGACGCCGGAAAAGAAACAATACAATGGGGATAAATATATGGTCATTTACAATAACTCCGATGAAGTTTTATATGCTGACGGTTTGGTCATCGGGCAAACCGATTTTCTGACAGTGACGAAACATGCTTATCGCCCCGACATTATGGCTGAAGCAGTCGGTGTGGATTGCCTGATACAGATTCCCGGAACAGGAAAAGAATATCCGGTGGATCCGGGAAAATATTTAGTGATCGCAGATAATGCGATTGACCACCGGGAATACAACCCTCAATCTATCGATTTGAACAAGGCCGACTTTGAATGGTACTCGACTTCGTTGGGTGGAGAAGTAGATAATACAGATGTACCGAATATGTTTAACTTGTATGATCGGATGGTGATGCACAACCGTGGATTTAAGAGTTTTATTCTTGCCCGCATTCCGGTGGAGAATGAACAATATTTAAAAGATTATCGCTATCATTATGATTACGATTTTGTCTTTAACGGAATAACTTATCCGATGGATGGCGATTGTTACAAGGTACCCAACGAATGGGTGGTCGATGCGGTGAACTTGAGCGTAGAATCGGAATTTCAATGGATTGTTACCAGTCCGGCATTGGATATGGGTTGGACGTCTTGTGGAAAAGTAGATAAAGATCCTCAACGGTACGGAAAGAGCGTGCGCCGCAAGGTGTTGGCAACGAATCCCGATGGTACTCAAAAACTCCAAGACACCAACAATTCTTCGGTAGACTTTATACCGGATGCGACCCCATCGTTGATGGAAAATAAATAAAGGGCTTGCCCAAGAGGATATCATATAATGAAGTTTCGTTTCCTTCTCTTCGTCGCGATGGTCTGTTTGCCCCTCTTTTTGGGGGCCCAAAACGACACGCTGTTGCTTTATCGCATCCGTAACAATCGGTCTTTGCTAACGGATTTCTCGCGTGCCCCCGATTTTAATCCGGCTGCGCGTGCCTTTTCCGGCCGTTCGTCGCTTCATCAGATGCATATCGGCGGACACCGGCAAAGCGGAAATGCAGGCATTCGACAACAGGGTACGGGACAAACCTTTTTCACAGCTGAAGCGGAGAGTTTTATCCGTCACGACGGCCGCTTCATCTGGGGAAATGCTTCCTATCGCAACGGACAGAAAGACGGCGTGGAAGGAAATGAAACTTCTGATTTTTCCACCGTATATCCTTATGTCATGATGGACTCCATCGGACGCAATAATCTCAACTACGAACAATATGCGTTTTCCGGAGGATATGCCCAACGGCTTTCCCTGCTTTCATGGGGAATGGAACTGGCATACCGGGCATTAATGGAGTATCGGACACAAGATCCGCGTCCGGATAACATTGCAAGCGATTTACGATTGAACGGAGGTGTTCATTACCGCTTGTTTTCGTGTTACACCTTAGGGGCCGGTTTCCATCTTCGTAAATACAAACAACGGAATGAATTGCATTTTTATAGTCTTTTAGGAGCGCCTAAAATAGTTCATTATACCGGATTGGGAACCGATGCGTATATGTTTGCCGGCAATAATATGCGCACGCGATTCCAGGGTGCCGCGCGTGGAATAAATATTCAGCTTTTACCGGTTGACCGTTACGGTTTATCGGCCACATTGGGCTACAGTAATTTCTCTTTTGAGAAGATTATGAGTGATTTCCAAAACTTACCTATTGCCGATGTAAACGAAGATACATACACCACGGTGATTGCTTATTTATGGAAAAGGGACAAATATCACATGGGCGTTCGCTTGCAGACAGAATATAAAGACCGGAAAGGAACGGAATACAAATTTCATTCACCACAATACGGAAACTATGACAAGATTGCCGAAGAACGGCTTTTCGGAAACAAAACAAACGGCGGAAAATTAGAGTTCTTATACGAGAATCACGCTCACCAACACTGGGTGTGGCATATTGCCCCCCATGCTTTGTTTTTCAAAATGGAGGAGAGTCATCGCAATCCTTCACGCAAAATGGATTTTTCGCGACTGTCTGCGGGGGCCGATATGGGCTTTTCGAAAATGTCGGGGCGCTCGCTTTGGCAGGTGAACGGGGAACTGACTTACCAGCATACGCTTCGGTCTACCTTAAATGTACCGGGACTAAAAGAAAATTCTTTCGCTGGGCAATTATTGCATAATAATTACCGTTATCTTGCTTCGAACGGTGTGTGCAGCCGATTGTCCTTACAATGGGATTATCTGCTGAAACAAAATAGATCGATGAATTTAAAAATCAGTTGGTACAATCAATCCTTAAAAAAGTATTTCGGTAATTGCTTGACAATGACTGTAGGCGTTTCTTTTTAACGTTTACCTGTTTTTTTAGATGAACGCCAAGGGATCATAAATTAGATAATCAAAATAGATTTATACAACATAAGATGAAAAAAATTCTTTTTTATGTCCTCATCGGATTCATTTCCGTATCGTGTGTGAATGAGGAGATTCCCCTTGTCGAGCATCAAGCGACAGAATCGCCACAGGAAACCGTACCGGTCAGGGGAATGCAGTCGGTGAAACTTCAAGATGAAATTATCGAAACCATCGATAATAAAACCAACGAGCTATCCATTCCAACGGGTAACGCGGCGCTCGATGAATATCTTCATTCCATTAACGCATACAAGATACAACGCATCTTCCCTTATGGCGGAAAATACGAAGATCTGCAGGCGGCCGATGGTTTGAATGCGTGGTATACCGTATGGTATAATACGACTTTTAAAAGTGCGACGGAAGATGCGACGAATAGCCATAACGATGTGGTGGAATTTGTGGAACCGGTGTTTACACCTCGCATTGAAGATTTCGAAGTGCAAGATGTTGAGCCCTCTTCGGGCAAAAGCCTTTTTCGCTCCACCTATAATGATCCCGGTTTTTCCCGCCAATGGAACCTGTACAACGAAGGAGTTATCGGGAACTACCAACTCAACGGAGAAAACATTATAAGCTCTATTACGGGAGCGGATATCAATATTCTACCGGCTTGGGAAGAGGAAACGGGGAACCCCGAAGTGATCGTTGCCGTAGTGGATGGAGGAATAGATATTTATCACGAAGATTTGAAGGATAATTTGTGGATAAACAGTGAGGAAATTCCCGATAACGGCATTGACGATGATGATAACGGATATATCGACGATATACACGGCTTTAACTTTGTAAAATCAACAGGTGCCATCGAACCGGAAAATCACGGTACACATGTGGCCGGTGTGATTGCCGCTAAAAATAATAATGGGAAAGGAGTCAGCGGAATAGCCGGGGGAAACGGAGCGGCAAATTCAGGAGTCAAATTGATGAGCTGCCAGATGTTTATAGACAATCCTGATTACGACCCCCTTGATCCCAATTCCTCAAGCAGTATATCCACGACCACCAACCAAACTGCTGCGGCCATTGTATATGGAGCTAATAACGGAGCCGTTATCAGTCAAAACTCTTGGGGCTACGATCCGGGTATACCGACTCCGCGTGTGATAAAAGAAGCCGTTGAATACTTTACGAAGCATGCAGGACAAAATTCTTCGAAATCTTTGATGAAAGGGGGATTGGTGGTTTTCGCTGCTGCTAACGATCATTCGGAAATGGAAACTTATCCTGCTGCTGAGCCTGACGTCATTTCAGTGGCTGCCTATGCCCCCGACTTTTCAGCAGCTTGGTACACCAATTATGGCAAATGGGTCGATATCTCCGCACCTGGCGGATCCGATAAAAATGGGAATAAATATCCCAATGAAAAAGGCGAGTGGACTTCTGCTGTTTATAGTACAATCTGTTCCCTCAACGGTCAAAGTAGATATGGGTATATGCAAGGGACGTCCATGGCATGCCCTCATGTTTCGGGTATCGCAGCCTTAATCGTTTCGAAGTTCGGGGGGCCGGAATTCAATGCCTATCAGCTAAAGCGAAGGCTTTTGACAAGTGTGAAAAAAATAAATCCAAACAATTTTAATACCTCCGAATATTATAATAAGTTAGGCAAGGGATACATCGATGCTCAAATTGGATTACTTGATTTCGATCAAGAGTTTGTCCCGACAGATCCGCTGTTTGTGAAAGAGCAAACAGTACAAGGATATGCATCCATATCGTTAACTTGGAAAAGATTGGCTTCTGAAAAGGACGAAGCCCTACAAAGTTATATACTTTATTTTTCAAAAAAGGAAATAACTCCTTCCAACTATTGGAATACGGAAATAAATCAAACCGAAATCATTGCCACTTCTAAAGATATACTCACGCATACTTTTGATCATTTGGAAAGCGGAACAAAATATTATTTTGCCATTCAGGCTTTTTCCCGAAGTGGAAAGTCTTCCGGGTTAATCATTTATGAGGAGGGTATATCGACTTTGACCAATACGCCCCCGCAAATATCTTCGGATATTGATTTGAACAAAACGCTGGTAATGGCCGGTAATGATGTGAAAGAGGTGATTTTCAATATCAATGATAAAGAAAACCATTTATGGGATTATTTGCTCACCTATAAGGGCCTTATCCAAGTCGAGCAGACGGGCAATGTCCTTAAAATACAAATTCCCGCCAATAAATTTAGCGTAGGTTCGCGAACCGTTAGGTTAACGGTCACTGATGAATTCGGAGCCTCTTCGTCAGTCGAACTATACTTTAAAATTGAACCGGATAACCCTCCCAAACTTATAGCGGATGTGGGGTCTGTCAATGTGCATAAGAGTACCCCTAAAACGCTTTCATTAAATGAATTTGTAGAAGATGAAGATAAAAGTTCGTTGCGTTTTTCTTCGTCTTCATTCGATAACATAAATGCACAGGCCTCGCTGTCGGATAATAAACTGACGATTCTGCCCCAACATACCGGCAAGAGCATTTTATCTTTTACCGTTACTGACAAGCATAACCAAGAACTGAAAGTGTCGATACCGATAATTATATTCGAAAACGAAGGTATCTACAACTTATATCCTACCTTGGCTTCCGGCGCTTTATACGTGAGACTGGGTGATATTATTACCGGGGATGTACGGCTTAGCATACGAAATGTAATGGGTAAAATGGCCTTGGAAAAAAACTATCACACTCGTGATATTGACCCTCAAAAGCGAACTTTATTGTTGAATGTACATTCGCTTTTTCCCGGTAAATATGAATTGAGTATCGTAAATAACGGAAAAACGTATAAAGAATCTTTTGTAAAAGAATAAATAATAAGAATAATGAGAATAAACCTATTCCTTTTGGTTATGATGTGTGTGGTTTTACACACAAAAGCACAGAGTCGCATATTGCCTGTTTTGGAAACGCCTTCATCGCCCCAATCGTTGAGTCTGGGCGGTGTGAGGATGGGAGATATCAACCAAGCGTATCTATATAATAATCCCACATTCTTATTTCACAATGCGTCTAAAAGCGTTGATTATTCTTTGGGGTTCATTCCTTCGGAAGGACGACAAACGTATCTTTTTCATACATTCACCACGGCATATCGGTATAAGAAAAGTGCGTTTTTCTTAGGCGGCCGTTATTTGACAATGGGTTCTTTGGATGATTGGTTTAATAATGACTATGAGAAAAATTCCTCTTTGGGGAAAATCGATTTTTATTCTTATTCGTTAGATGTGGGATATGCTTACAAGCCCAATCAATCATTCTCTTTTTATTCAACCGCGGGTTATGCCGAAGAAAAAACGGTCTCTTCTATACGGGCCTATCGCATGGACTTCGGTGCCTCCTATGAGGGAACAGGAAAACTATTTCGTGCGGAGATGCCTTATTCTATAGGCCTTTCCGTAGCCAATTTGGGTAAATATTCCTATAAGGATCAGTCGGATTTCCTTGCTCCCAACGTTCGGCTGGGAGGTTCCGTGTCGATTGTTACGGTTACCCGTCAAACCATGCAGGTGTTTGTAGATGGGGGCGCATTTCTTCCGGTAGGAGAAAATGACTTTTCTTCGTTTTTCAGTGGAGGAGTAGATTATTGTTTTTTGAATACCTATTCATTGCGGATAGGCGGGCATACAGGAGATAAAGGCGATTTTTTATCGGCCGGTTTTGGTGTGAAATACCGGGCATTCAACGTGAGCTTGGGGGCAAAAATACCACTCCGGAAAGATTTGAACAGCATGTATATGCTAGGATTGAAAATGGACATATAACGGGTCGCCCGCTTTGCGGAAGGCTCAACAGCCGGGGTCATCCTACGCTCGACCCTGGATGCTGCGAAAAGTATTCTTTTTTCCATTTTCCCGGCGACATCTGTTTGACTTCCTTAAAATACCGGTTGAAATAGGGAATATCCGTAAATCCGCACTCCCAAGCAATCTCGCTTATACTTTTTTCGCGATCGTTTTTCAAGGCTGAACACACGGCTTCCAATCGGTACTCATTGACGAACGAAAGAAAACGCCGGCCGGTTTCCTTTTTAAAAAAGGCACTAAATGAAGCCTCGCTGAGATGTACCAACGAGGCGATTTCGGTTAAAGAGATCTTTTTTCGATAATTTTCCACTACGTACCGGAGAATGACTTGAAGGCGATGCATGCTTTTGGAGATATCTCCCGACAAATTGCCGGGTATTCCGATGGGTTGAAGAGAAGCGCTGTTGACGATCGATAGGATCAGACTGAAGAGTAACTGGAGCTTTTCAGATCCCGGACAACCTTGCATTTGTTTGAGTATCCGGATGGCGGTAGCGGTTGTCGGGCCCGCAATTTTAATCCCTTGGATAAAAGAACCGAATTTATGGGCGGCGTATTTCCATTCGTCAAAAAAAGACATACCCTCTTCCACAAACGAAGGAGCAAACTGAACGAAAATACATTCGCGATTACCGTACGGATCACAACTTTCGGGAGTGTAAATCCAACAATGAGGCAAATTGGGAGGAACAAAAATCACTTCTCCCTCGGTAAAAGGTTCGGAAAAGTCGCCCATCATCCGGTATCCCGATCCTTTTAGAATGCAAATGACTTCCGCTTCTGGATGAAAATGCAACGCAATCTCGTCCTGATAGGATTCCTTCGACCATTCGTAGTGGAACGATGCATCCCGGGTCTTTTGCACTTGTTCGTATTTTACTTCTTTTGCCATAAAAAGTGTCGGATCTTCTTTTAAGGTCATAAAAATAGACAATTATTCCCTGATTTTCGACAATTGGATCTGTTTTTTTTGACGTTCCTTTGTTCGCTTTTTTAAAAGATATTTCAAACAATGAAAAAAGGTCTTTATGCATTGTCTTTCGGGACTTTCGGCTTGGGAATTGCCGAATATATTATGATGGGTATTTTACCCGATGTGGCTTCCGATTTTGTTATCTCCCTGCCGGTGGCCGGACATTTGATATCGGCCTATGCGTTGGGTGTTTGTGTGGGAGCTCCTTTAGTCGCTATCATAGCCCGAAATTGGCCGTTGAAACGTATTCTGTTTGCTTTGGTCGGATGTTTTATCGCCGGTTGTCTTATCACAATGGCTTCCCCTTCTTATAGCTTTGCTCTTGTAGGGCGCTTTATTACGGGCATTCCGCATGGCTCGTTTTTTGGTGTAGGTTCTATCGTTGCGAGTAAATTATCGAAAGAAGGAAAAAGCACGTCTGCCATTGCCACGATGGTTATGGGGATGAGCATAGCGAATTTATTGGGTATCCCTATCGCTAACTGGATTAGCCATGCTTTTTCCTGGCGATGGATTTTTATATTTGCCGCTGTTTGGGGAGGAATAACGATTTCTACAATTGGTAAGTGGATACCCGCTTTACCGCCCATGCCGAAAACAAACATCAAGGGAATGTTTCTTTTTCTGAAGAAACCGGAACCGTGGCTACTGATTGCCGCGACCGTTTTGGGGAACGGCGGAATTTTTTGTTGGTATAGTTATATCAATCCTATGATGACGCAAGTTTCCGGATTCGATGTCTCCGCCATGCCGCTGCTAATGTTCCTTGCCGGGGGTAGCATGTGTGTGGGAAATTATGGGGGAGGTAAAATGTCGGATAAATTTACCCCCGGTATAGTGGCAATGTACACGCAATTCATTATATTTGCATCACTCATGGCCTTGTTCTTTTGGGGGCGTTTCGGATTTACTTCCGCTCTGCTTATGTGTGTCTGCACCGGATGTTTGTTTGCCGTCTCCTCGCCGCAGCAGATGTTGTTGTTGCAATATTCCTCCGGCGGCGAAATGATGGGCGGAGCGATGGTGCAGTTGGCATTTAATCTTGGCAACGCTTTAGGCGCTTATTTCGGAGGACTTCCCATTGCAACCGGCGCCGGAGTGGAATATTCGGCATTGATCGGTGCAGTGTTCGCCTTCACGGGAACCGGGGTGCTGGTATTGTTTCATTACTTGAGCGGACACGGAAGAACGCCGTCTGTCCCGCTTGTCTTTATAAAAAAGATCGTCGAATAGATCGACATACGTTTTATCATAAAATGAAAGGAAGAATATGAATTTACAATTAACGGGAAAAACGGCTTTGGTTACCGGCTCGACTGCCGGAATAGGATATGCGGCAGCGCTGGGACTTTTGAAGGAGGGCGCGAAGGTGTTTATCAATGGACGTGAGGAGAAAAAATTGGAGAAGGTCGTTGAACAGATCAAAAAAGATATTCCGAGTGCGGATGTCGAAGGAGTTGTCGCCGATTTTTCGAAAGTCGAGGAGGTCGATACCCTCATTCATCAAATAAAAGAGTTGGATATACTTATTAATAATGTAGGTATATACGGGGATCAACCGTTTGAGACAACTCCCGATGAGGTGTGGATGCACGATTTTGAAGTGAATGTGATGAGTGGCGTGCGTTTATCGCGGCATTATATTCCGTTGATGAAAAAGAAGAACTGGGGACGGGTGGTATTCGTTTCGAGTGAGTCGGCTATCAATATTCCGGACGACATGATTCTGTACGGGGTGACTAAAACGGCTATTTTGGCGTTAAGCAGAGGGTTGGCAAAAAGCCTTCGGGGAACAAATGTTACCGTTAATTCGGTGTTGCCCGGCCCTACATGGTCGGCCGGCAATTTGCGCTCGATGAAAGAACTGTCCGAAAAGAAGGGCATCACGGTGGAAGAAGCTGCTTTGGAGTTCGTAAAAGAGAAGCGGCCGGAATCCATCATACAGCGTTTTGCAGAGCCTGAAGAGGTGGCTAATTTAATTGTGTATCTGGCAAGTCCGTTGTCTTCGGCTACAACTGGAGCCGCTTTGCGCGTGGACGGCGGTATTGTGAATACGGCATTCTAATGTTGTGTCGACAAAAATTTAATGTTAAAAGTTTCCATTATGAATAGTAGTAATTTGTTTTCAGAAAAAAATATCGGTCCTTTTCAACTGAAGAACCGAATCGTTATTCCGCCCATGTGTCAATATTCTGCCGCAAACGGGCAAGCCACCGATTGGCATTTGATGCACTACGGTAATTTGGCGCTTTCGGGTGCCGGCATGCTCATTGTGGAGGCGACTGCGGTTTGCCCCGAAGGACGTATTTCGTATGCCGACTTAGGCTTATGGGATAAGAATACCGCTCAGGCGCTGCGCAAAGTCGTTGATTTTATGCGGTTGCATTCTTCCATGCCGTTAGCGGTACAAATAGCGCATGCGGGAAGAAAGGCGTCCACCGATTTGTCTTGGAAATCCGATGACTACTTGCCGGCCGACAGTGCGAATGGCTGGCAAACGGTGGCTCCTTCTGCCATTGCACAATCGACCGGAGGTACCGTACCGCACGAATTGACGAACGCGGAGATAAAAATCATTGTCGAACAGTTTGCCGAGGCTTCGGCACGTGCCATCGCTATTGGGTTCGATATGGTTGAATTGCATGCCGCGCATGGATATCTGATGCATGAGTTCTTATCGCCGATAACCAATAAGCGTACGGATGAATATGGAGGCAGTCTTGAAAACAGAATGCGTTTCCCGTTGGAAGTCGTCGATGCGGTGAGGGCGGTTTTGCCGGCAAACACTGCGTTCGGTGTCCGCATATCCGCGACCGATTGGATTGATCGCGGATGGGACTTGTCGCAAAGCATCGTATTTGCAAAAGAACTGGATAAAAGAGGCTGCGGATATATTCATGTTTCAGGCGGAGGACTCGATGGCGGATTGCAAAAGTTGCCGCCTTTACAATCGGGTTATCAGTTATCTTTTGCCGAAGCCCTAAAGAAAGAGGTCGTGATGCCTGTAATCGGAGTCGGACTGATCACCGATCCGTTTGAAGCCGAAAAGGCGATAGCCGAAGAGAAAGCCGATTTCATTGCCGTAGGGCGTGGAATGTTATACGATCCGCGTTGGGCATGGCATGCCGCCGCCGCGTTGGGGGGACAAGTGGTTGCCCCGGCGCAGTATCTGAGGTCGAGTCCGCATCCGTACAAAGATTTATTTGTTTAAGAATAACGATGTTTCAAAAGTTGTTCTTAAAAGAATAAAAGTAAGGGATTGTAACTTAAAAAGAATATTTCTCGCAGATGGCGCAGATAAACGCAGATTAAAATCCGCGTTATCTGCGAGAAATAATTTACAAATCGTAAATAGAATATCGTTATAAGTATTGTGCTATTTATCGTTAGAATGTCCCCAGAAAGAAAGGACTAAAACGACGATTTGTTTTTCCAGTATTCTATATACCAATCTATGTTTGTGGCTAATTCTTCTTGACCATGTTGGAATTTCAAAATGTTTCAATCTCTCCGGTTTTCCGGTTCCGACAGTAGAATTTTCTCTCAATTCGTTTAGGAGTTGGTCTATTTTCAGTAGAATCTTTTTGTCTCCACATTGTTTATGATTCTCAATATCCAGTTCCGCTTCAGGAAGTATATTTAATTACGTAACTCATAAGCCTAAGAACTCTTTCTGTTTATCTTTTGTCAACGTTTTTAATTTTCTGCTTTCAGCCTGTTGGATGGATTTCTCTATTTTAGCATAGAAAGCTTCTTCCGTTAATAAAGAGTCGTCTCTTGAAGTCCGGACTTCAAAATCAACCCTCATTTCCTCTAGTAAAGCAGTTAGCAGTGATTTCTGCTTCTTATCTTTGGGATAAATCGTTATACTCTCCATTGTCATTTCCTCTTATATTGAAGATACTTCCACAAAGGTACGATTTCTTTTTTTTTACGCTGTTACTCCTGGAATCTTATTTTTATCCCATAATATACTTTAATATATTGCTTTATAAATCAATGGTTGTGTAATTTTGCGGGGAGAATCATCCCCCATAAGATATTATATTGTTAAATATCGCATTTCATAATAAAATATTTTACCATATAGTTGGCGAATATAAAATAAGTATATATATTTGCGGCATTATAATCATTGAGAAAAATAAAAAGTGACCGACCGTCATCTAAAGTATTTTAAAAATGAAAACAGAGAACCGAAGAAATTTTATCAAGAAAGCAGCTATTGCCGGAACTTCCGCAATAGTTCTGCCGCAGTTGTCCGCAAGCGGTCAAGTTCGGGCGGCTGATACGCATCTTGAGCAAAATATCCGTAAAAACAAATCTCTCCAAAGCGGACTGATTGTTCCCAAAGCCAACGGATTGCAAATCACCGGCGCCTTTCTTGATGAAATATCGCACGATATTCCGCATCAAAACTGGGGTGAAGCGGAATGGGATTTGGATTTTCAATACATGAAAGCTATCGGCATCGACACGGTGATTATGATTCGCTCCGGATATAAAAAATTCATTACATATCCTTCGAAATATCTTCTTGGAAAAGGATGTTATGGGCCTTCCGTAGATTTATTAGAGTTGTTTTTGCGCCTGGCCGATAAATATGGGATGAAGTTCTATTTCGGGTTATACGATTCCGGTCATTATTGGGCCACGGGAGATATGAGCCACGAGATTGAAGATAATAAATATGTGATCGACGAGGTCTGGCAACAATATGGCGCCAAGTATAAAAGCTTTCAAGGATGGTACTTAAGCGGCGAAATAAGCCGTGCTACGAAAGGGGCTATCGGAGCGTTTTATGCGATGGGAAAACAGTGTAAGGATGTGTCGAACGGTTTGCCGACTTTTATTTCGCCGTGGATCGACGGAAAGAAAGCCGTCGCTGCAAGCGGAACGGCTTTGTCGAAAGAAGAGGCGGTGTCGGTGCAGCAGCATGAAAAGGAATGGGACGAGATATTTGATGGAATTCACGAGGTGGTAGATGCCTGCGCCTTTCAAGACGGACACATCGACTATGACGAACTCGACGCGTTCTTTACCGTAAACAAAAAGCTGGCGGACAAATACGGAATGCAGTGCTGGACTAATGCGGAAAGTTTCGACCGCGATATGCCGATTAAGTTTTTACCGATTAAATTCGATAAACTTCGCATGAAACTCGAAGCGGCCAAGCGAGCCGGATACGATAAAGCCATTACGTTTGAGTTCTCTCATTTCATGAGTCCTCAGTCGGCCTACTTACAAGCCGGTCATTTATATAATCGATACAAAGAATATTTTAATATAAAATAAAGAAAATGGAGACGAATAAGTCTATCAATATGGGCTATGTGACGGCCGTATCCGTAATCGCCGCCTTGGGCGGGTTGCTCTTCGGATATGATACGGCCGTTATTTCCGGCACGGTGTCGCAAGTATCGCATCAATTCGGATTGAATACGATGCAAAGCGGATGGTATGTGGGGTGTGCCTTAATCGGTTCCATCATCGGAGTGATTTTTTCCGGCAAACTGAGCGATACCATCGGACGGAAACATACCATGATTATATCGGCTGTGCTGTTTATCGCTTCGGCAGTAGGATGTGCGTTATCCGGAAGCCTCAACGAGTTGGTTATATGGCGGATGGTGGGTGGCGCAGGCATCGGTATCGTATCGGTGGTCTGTCCTTTATATATATCCGAAGTCTCGCCGGCCGCTCATCGTGGACGACTGGTAGCAACTTATCAATTAGCCGTAACCATCGGTTTTTTGGCGGCTTATTTGATGAATTTTTACTTATTGAATCAATCGCATGGATACTCTTCCGCCAATCCAACGATGCAGCGGATTTTCGGTACGGAAGTTTGGAGAGGGATGTTGGGATTCGGGGCGCTACCGGCAATTCTCTATTTTCTAGTCTCTTTTTTCTTGTCGGAAAGCCCCCGATGGTTGTTGGTGAAATCGCGTGATAAAGCGGCTCAACAAGTATTTTCTAAGATTTACCGTAATCAAAAAGATGTCTCTTTCCAAATAAATGAAACCAAGCAAATGCTACAGGCGCAAGCGGGGCAAAAAACGAGTTGGAAAATCATGTTTCAGCCCGGTTTTCGAAAGGCGGTATTTATCGGATGCGCCATTGCCATGTTGGGGCAGTTTATGGGCGTAAATGCCGTGTTGTATTACGGCCCGTCGATTTTCGAAACCAGCGGGTTGTCCAGCGGGGATTCGCTTTTCTATCAGTCGCTCATCGGTACGGTGAACATGGTGACCACTATTCTGGCCATGCTGATTATCGATAAAGTAGGGCGCAAAAAACTGGTGTATGTGGGTGTGTCGGGAATGATCGCCTCGCTGGTGCTGATTGGCGTCTATTTCTTATTCGGGAGTCAGTTGGAATGGAGTAATATCTTCTTGTTGGCATGTTTCCTGGCTTACATATTCTTTACCGCCGGATCGATCAGCGCCGTGATTTTCGTATTTCTTTCGGAGATGTATCCGACGAAAGTACGTGGGTTAGCCATGTCGGTGGCTACTTTGTCGCTATGGATAGGTACCTATTTGATTGGTCAGCTTACCCCTTGGATGTTGGAGACACTTACGCCCTCGGGCACGTTCTTCCTGTTCGCCGGCATGTGTATTCCTTATATGTTGATCGTTTGGAAATTGATGCCCGAAACGGCGGGAAAATCGCTGGAAGAGATCGAACGATTCTGGCAAAAGAAGAATGCTTAATTACAAATGATAAATTACAAATTGCGAATAAAAGGCTGACAGCGGATAACTGACAGCTGATAATTGATAAGAATATGGATTTGAGAAGTTTAGAAAAACAGTATCGGGACGAGTTGTTGAATAATGTATTGCCTTTTTGGATGGATAAATCGCAGGACAAAACTTATGGCGGTTATTTCTCCTGCCTCGACCGACAAGGAAACGTGTATGACACCGATAAGTTTATTTGGTTACAAGGCCGGCAAGTATGGATGTTTTCCATGTTATATAATAAGGTGGAAAAACGCTCCGAATGGTTGGAATGTGCCCGTCAGGGCGGGGAGTTTTTGAAAAAATACGGACACGATGGAAATTATAACTGGTATTTTTCGCTCACGCGCGAAGGCAAGCCTATCATCGATCCGTATAACATTTTCTCTTATACGTTTGCCACCATGGCTTTCGGGCAGTTAAGCAAAGCAACTCAAAGCGATGAGTATGCCGAAATCGCAAAAAAAACCTTCGATATCGTGCTCTCCAAGAGAGATAATCCGAAAGGAAAATGGAGTAAAGCCCATCCCGGTACGCGCAACCTGAAGACTTTTTCTTTACCGATGATTCTCTGTAATCTATCGTTGGAGATTGAGCATCTTTTAGATCACGACTTTTTGCAGCAAACCATCGATGAATGTCTGCATGAAGTGATGGACGTATTTTTGCGTCCCGAGTTGGGCGGGTTAATTGTGGAAAATGTAAATGTGGACGGTTCCTTATCCGACACGTTCGAAGGGCGCCTGATGAACCCCGGCCATTCTATCGAGGCGATGTGGTTTATTATGGATTTGGGCGTACGCCTCAATCGTCCGGAACTCATTGATAAGGCTGTGGAAACCACACTCAAGATGCTAAACTATGGATGGGATCAAAAATACGGGGGTATTTTCTACTTTATGGATCGTAAAGGATTTCCCCCACAACAATTGGAATGGGATCAAAAACTATGGTGGGTACATATTGAAACGCTCATCTCTTTATTGAAGGGATATCAGCTAACCGGCTCGAAGGAATGCCTGGAATGGTTCGAAAAAGTGCACGATTATACGTGGAGCCATTTCAAAGACGCGGAATACCCCGAATGGTGGGGATATTTGAATCGGCAAGGAGAAGTATTATTAGATTTGAAAGGAGGTAAATGGAAAGGTTGTTTCCATGTTCCGCGCGGATTATATCAGTGTTGGAAAATACTGGAAACAATTCTCTTAGTCAATACAAAATCCTAAACAATAAAATTACAAAAAAAATATTTATTAAAAATTTATGCTTATGAGTGAGAATTTTAACCAAGAGATTTTTTATTTAAACGTATTGAATTATTTATATGAAAGTTATTAAGTAATCCTTAAAAAATGAAGACAAAAAGTATTCAACAAAAAACAATGGTGTACATTGCCTCTCTAGTTTGTTTATTTATGATCTTTGCTGGAAATATAACGGCGCAAAGTATAAAAGAAATAACAGGAGAAGTATTTGAAGAAGATGGAGTAACACCTGCAATTGGGGCTAATGTTATGATTAAAGGGACGAATGTAGGAACAACGACAACTATTGATGGGATTTTTAAACTCAATGCTAAATCTATCGATATTTTAGTTATTACATACATAGGATATGAAAAACAGGAAATTACAATAGGAGATAATACATTACTTAAAATTGTATTAAAACCTGATATAGAATTGTTAGAAGAGGTCGTTGTTACTGCATGGGGTAAAGAGAAGAAAACCACTGTGGTAGGTTCTGTTGCAACGGTCCGCCCTAAAGAACTAAAAGGGCCAACAAGTAATCTAACTACTATGTTGTCAGGACGAGTCGCCGGATTAATTAGTTATCAGACTTCAGGAGAGCCGGGACGAGATAATGCAACTTTTTTTATTCGAGGAGTGGGGTCTTTTGGTGCTGGTAAAGTAGATCCTCTTATTTTAATTAATGGGATAGAATCCACAACAACAGAGCTTGCAAGAATTCAACCGGATGATATTGAGGGTTTTTCTGTCCTTAAGGATGCGACAGCGACCTCTATGTATGGTACTCGTGGAGCGAATGGAGTAATTCTTCTTTCTACCAAAAATGGGCATTCAGGAAAAACCAAATTCAATATTCGCTATGAATCTTCGATATCTTCAAATGCAAAAGGGTATAATTTGGCTGATAATGTTACTTATATGGAATTGGCAAATGAAGCATCGTTAACTAGAGGAGGTGAACGTGTTTATGATTTTAATAAAATAGAAAAAACACGAGTGAAAGCTAATGAATATTTATATCCAAATAACAATTGGAAAGAGATAATGATTAGAGATTATACTCTCAATCATCGTATGAACATGAACGTATCTGGTGGTGGTGATATTGCCAAATATTATCTGTCTGCATCATACCGTTTTGATAATGGAATGTTGAAAACCCACAAAACGAATAACTTTGACACAAATATAAAAAATACAAGTTTAGAAATCAGATCAAATATTGATCTCAATCTAACTAAAACAACAATTGCGTCAGTCAGGATAAATGGCCTTTTTGATGATTTGAGCGGTCCCGCTACTTCTAGTGGAGTATATACTGGATCAGATGTTTTTAAAAGTATGTTAAAGGCTAGTCCTGTTGCGTTTCCTGCTGTGTTTCCTCAAAATATGCAACCATGGGTTAAACATCCCCTGTTTGGTAACGCATCGATGTCTGGAAAGAATGAATCTAACACTATTGACTTATATTATAATCCTTATGCCAATGCCTTATCAGGATATAGTGAAGATAATACGTCGAATTTTACAGTTCAGGCTGAATTGAATCAAGATTTTGGATTTATCACAGAAGGGCTGAAATCTCGAATAATGGCATATACAAAACGAAGTGCCAGATCCATATTATCTCGATCCATATCTCCATTTTATTATATGGCTCAGGAAGATCAGGAAAATCCAAACCAAATAAAAGATTTGATGCTGCTGAATGAAAAATCAGGTACTGAATGGCTCGGGTATGCCGAAAGAGGAAAAGAGGTATGGAGTGAAAATTGGATTGAAGGTGCGTTGATATATGATCGTATCTTTAATGATGTTCATTCTCTAGGAGGAACATTAGTAGGATATGTAAGAGAGAAAAAAATCTCGAATGCAGGGAATTTGGAACGTTCTTTACCTCAAAGGAATGTCAGTTTATCCGGACGACTAACTTATGGTTATGATAACCGTTATCTGGGAGAAGTTAACTTTGGATACAATGCCTCTGAACGATTTGATGCAAAACACAGATGGGGATTTTTTCCGTCAATAGGATTAGCCTGGAATATGAAAGAGGAAAAATTTGCTCAGAATATAGATTTGCTAGATAAATTGAAATTGCGCTATTCTTATGGTGTTGTGGGAAATGATGAACTCACCGATTGGTTTAATTACGGAGATGACCGTTTCTTTTATTTGGATATGGTTAATATGAATGCCGGATCAATGGGTTTTGGTCCAAATTATGCCCCTTCCAAAATATATCAATTAATAGCGATTACCCGATATGGCAATTCGGATATAACATGGGAAAAATCGTATAAATCAAATATTGCTTTAGAACTTGGGTTATTCAATGGATTAAATGCTGAAATGGATTTATTTTGGGATAAAAGAACGAATATCTTACAAACAAGAACCGATATTCCGACAACCATGGGCCTTCGAACAAATGTTCGGGCTAATATCGGACAAATGAAGTCCCATGGTTTTGAAGCAACTTTAGATTATAATAAAAACATAACGAAAGATCTTTGGGCTTCTCTTAGAGGATCATTTACTTTTGCCAGAAATAAAGCTACTGTTTATGAAGAACCAAATTATCCGAGTGTGATCGCTTATAGGTCAGCGGTAGGTTTACCATGGAATACAATACGGGGCTATATTGCTGAACGGCTATTTATTGATGATGAGGATGTAGCTAACTCACCTGAACAATTTGGCGATTACAGTGCTGGAGATATCAAATACAGAGATGTAAATGGTGATGGCGTTATAGATACTAACGACATGCTACCAATGGGTTTTCCCAGTCAACCGGAGTTGAATTATGGATTCGGATTTTCTATAGGTTATAAGGATTTTGATTTTAGTTCATATTTTTCTGGTATAGGTCGAGTATCATTCATGATAGATCCATCTACAATTACACCATTTGTAAAAAGTGGTGGACAAGTAAATGGATTGTTAGATATTATAGCACAAGACCACTGGTCGGAAGAAAATAGAAATCCTTATGCATTCTTTCCTCGTTTATCAGACTCTCAAATAACAAATAATAATAGAAACTCTACATGGTGGCTTAGAGATGGTTCATTCTTGAAACTTAGTTCTATAGAATTAGGATATGAGCCAAAGGGGAAATGGATAAAAAGAAAAACAGGCATGGATGGATTCCGTATTTATTTAAGCGGTTCAAATTTGTTTAAAATAAGTAAATTCAAAATATGGGATGCAGAATTGAAAGGTAATGGTATGGGATATCCTTTGCAACGTGTTTTTAATTTAGGTATTCAAGTAAGTTTTTAATATTAAATAAATATAAATTATAATGCGAGAATTAAATATAAATATAGTTCGAAGTATGAAGAAGCTATACCTAATTGCACTAATAAGCTTTATTATAGTAAACATAACTAGTTGTAATAATTTTCTGGATGTAGTTCCTGATGATATTGCAAATATAGAGCATGTCTTTGCAAGTAAAGAAAGAGCAGAGCACTATTTGGCCACATTATATACCTATGCTCCTAATGTACACAGATGGGAGCAACGGAGTTTAATGTTTTTGGGAGGTGATGATCTCTGGACTTATTCTACAGATAATAACCCTGATAAGAGTCCTGCTTTTAGAATAGCTAGAGGCGAGCAAAATGTAAGCTCTCCTTTTGAAAATTATTGGGACAACAATATGTATATGGCTATAAGAGACTGTAATATTTTTATAGAAGAAATGAGTAAATCGGAAAGGGTTCCCGACCTTGATATGCGTATTAGAAAACGTTGGATTGCTGAAGCTAAGTTTCTGAAAGCATATTATCTTTTCCTTTTATTCAGAATGTATGGACCTATTCCAATTGTTGATACAAACCTTTCGGTCGGAGAAAGCGTTGATGCAGTTGCTGTAAAACGTAATACTGTTGATGATGTAGTTAATTATATTTCAAACTTGTTGGATGAAGCAATAGGAATAAATCCATCTGGAGAAAATGAAGGTTCGGGAGATGCTGGCTTACCTCTTATTATAGAAAATACAGAAGAAGAGTTGGGGCGTGCCACTATAGGCATAGCTTATATGCTTAAGGCTAAACTGTGGGCTACTGCAGCCAGTCCGTTGTTTAACGGAAATCCGGACTACAAAGGATTTGCCGATAAAGATGGTGTTATGCTTTTTCCTCAAGAATATGATAAGACTAAGTGGAATAGATCATTAGACGCTTGTGAAGATGCTCTTAAAAATATTCCGGGAGTAGGATTATATGTGTTTACAGAGGAAATAGGGTTGAATGAAAAGACGCAATATCAAATGAATTTACGTGGTGCTGTTACAGAACCCTATAACAAGGAAATAATTTGGGGGCGCTATTGGAGACCATATGATAATTTAGTTTTTCAAGGGGAAGCCTCTGTTCCAAGATTGATGGCAGATGTGCCTAATGGATTTCAAAGTTCTACATTTTCTGTAACGTTAAATATGGTAGAACGTTTTTATACAAAGAACGGAGTACCCATTGAAGAAGATAAAGAATGGGCACCATGGAATTATCCTAACAGGTATATGGTTAAAGATATAGGCGAAGATCAAAAATATAATTTGATTGTTGGATATAAGACCGCTGTATTGAATCAGGATAGAGAAAATCGCTTTTACGCGAGCTTAATGTTTGATGGAAGTGTTGTTTATATGAATTCTTCGGCTGTAAAAGGAGGAGAAGAGTTTTCCCATGAGATTCGAACAATGGCTGGAGATAATAATGCCATTGTGAATGACAATAGAGCTACCGTAACCGGTTATTGGCCCCGTAAATATCTCAATTGGAAGTATTCACATAGCTCTAGTGGCGTAACTTCTATAACGTATCCATATCCGGAAATGAGATTAGCGGACCTTAAGCTTCTTTATGCAGAGGTCTTGAATGAAGTAGGAAAAAGTTCCCAAGCAATTATACAAGTAGATGAAGTTCGAGCAAGGGCAGGGTTGAAAGGGGTTGTTGAATCTTGGAGTAAGCATTCAAAGAACCCTACTAAACCAACCACACAAAATGGGTTGCGCGAGATTATTCATCGAGAAAGAGAAATAGAATTGGCTCTTGAAGGTCATCGTTTATGGGATCTGAAAAGATGGAAAGAATCGGTCGTATTCTTGAATAAAGATGTGAAAGGCTGGAATGTGAAAGCTGGAACAGCAAGTCAATATTATCAAGTGAATAAGATATATGAGCAAACTTTTGTTGCCCCCAGAGATTATTTATGGCCAATATCATTAAATGCTATTCTAAGAAATCCCAATTTGGTTCAAAACCCTGGATGGTAAATTAATAATTTTACAATTAAAGGAATTATGGAAATACAAGTTAAATATATTCATTCTCAAAAAGAATTTAAAATATATATATTAGGTTTTGTTCTTGCGCTCCTTTTTCTTGGATGTGAAGCAGAACATCCGGGTCCTATTGGGAACGACACTACGCCTCCCGGACAAGTATCCGATGTGAAAATTATTCCAACTCCAGGCGGAGCAAATTTAGTATATACTCTGCCGAATAGTGGAAATTTATCTTATGTAGAAGCTGTTGTAAATACTCCTGAAGGGCCTATTCTTAAATTTAATGCTTCTTCTCATAAAGATACAATTTCTGTAGTTGGATTAGCCACGACAGAGCCTCAGGAAGTTTTGTTATATAGTGTTAGTGAAAATGATGTAAGATCTGAGCCTGTTTCTGTTATGGTTAACCCGAAAACTCCTCCTTATAAAGCTATATTTGAATCAATGACAATGTCTGAAGGATTGGGAGGTGTAGAGATTAATTTTAAGAATGAATCAAATTCAGAAGTAGCTTTCTATATTGGACGCGTGATTGAGGCTGAATTTGTTGAGGGTAAACCATTTTATTTTGATAAGGTGAAGAATAAAGAAAGAAATCGATATCTTTTTTGGGGATATCCAGCAGAAGAACAAAAATTTGGGGTCTTTATTCGTGATAGATGGAATCATTATTCTGATACATTATTTGCAACTTTGACGCCGATACTTGAAATTTTGGTGGATAAAAGCAAATTTAAGGCCGTTAAATTACAAAATGATTCAGAATATTTTACTACTTGGAATCAGAAACCAACAAATTTGTGGGATGGAATTTGGTCCCATGATTACGATGAGCCATATTCTGGAAATGGTACAAACTGGTCTCATGGAGAATTCAAAGAAAATGCAATAGCGAAAATGCCAGCAGCCGTAACGATTGATTTGGGACAAGAGGTTACGATTAGCCGTATCGTGGTAAATCATTATTGGCAATACAGCGGAGATGCTCCAAGAAAAAGCGAGATCTATGGATTGGTAGGTTATGCTGAAAACACTATTTCAAGTAGTCTGGGAGCATGGCATAATTGGACTTTATTGGCGGAAATAGAGCAGACAAAGCCATCAACAACAGGAGGCTCGGCAGAAGATGATAAAACTAATTGGGAGAATGGCGATGTTGTCCTATTGAGTCCTCCATCTGATCCCGTGCGTTATGTTCGTGTTAAGGCTGTTGAAAGTTGGAATGGAAAACAAAATTGGGATGCTGCTGAATTAACTGTATACGGAGCACCTGTCAAATAACGTTTAATGTGTAAAATTATGAAGGATATAGTTAAAATATTAAGTCTTATTTATTTGCTTGTTTTTGTGTCTTCGTGTTTGGGAGAAATAGACCCATTAGACTATATAGAAGGAGATGAGATCCGTTATGCTGGGAAGGCAAACGATGTCTTATATAGAGCCGGCCAGAATCGTTTGGAAATTCAGTTTACGCTTGGTCCTGATCCAAATATCTCGGGAGCTGCTATATATTGGAATTTAAATAGAGATTCTATTATTTTTGATATTGACAGAAGTTCTTTGGAAAATAATAGAGTGAACAAGGTTATTGAAAATCTTACAGAAAACATTTATAATTTTGAAATATATACTATTGATAAGTTCGGAAACAGATCGGTTCCAGTTAATATTACAGGTAGAACGTATGGGGACAGATATGCGACAGTGATGGCAGACCGAGAAATTGAAGGTTTTGAACTTATTAATAAAGAAGGAGATGTTAAGGTCCTTTTTGCGGATTCGATTATAACGTCTAGAGGTGTTTATTTGGAGTATAAAGATATTGACAATGAAACAAAAAAAATGTTTGTTGATAATACAGCTCTATATGGTATTATACCTGGAGCTTCTAAGCTTGGAGTTCAACCATTGAAAATAAAAACATTCTTTTTGCCAGAGCCGTTGGCAATAGATACTTTTTTCTCTGTTAACACTATTACCTACGATCCGGATGATCTTTCTCCGCTTGTTGATATAGTGAGTAAACCATATTCGTATATTGAACTAAAAGGGGATGCCACTGCTCAAGGATGGAATTTATTATGGGATGGAAGAATAATGTCAGGTAAGGAAAAGTATGATGATGTAGGATGGAACTCATTTAATACAAACATAGATGGAAATGATCCGCAATGGGTTACTATAGATGTTGGTGCACCTATTAAAATTGAAAGAATAAGAGCCGACTTTTATTATTATAGATCAGGAACAATGCCAAAAAATATGGACATAATGGCATATAAAGGAGAGGGAGTGCCTCCTAGTTTAGAGATAATTGACGCTGATTATTGGAAAGACTGGCAAGTTATAAATACATTCGATACAAGTAGTACTGCAGACTATCCAAATAATGATGAAGGATTTAATAAAGGTTTGGACAAAACTTTTGAATATAATAGTGTTCCTATAGCTAGATACTATCGCTTAAGGAATAATCAAGCAGGTTATTACGCAGATTGGGCTAAATCTAGATTCTCTTTGAGCGAATTAACGTTTTGGGAATATGTAGGTTATTAATATCCTAATATATTACTATAATGTATTTATGGTATGTAGTGTCCAATAGAAAAGTTCGAATAGAGGATTGAACGAAAGAACTATTGGACACTATTACCTTTTTAATCGAAATGGATCAAAATGTTTTTAATTAGAATGAATAAAAAAATTGTATTATCTGTATTTTTTCTACTCTTATCTATATTCTTATATTCTCAGAATAAGTCGAATATAAAAATAATGAGTTATAATATGTTCATCGGTAAGGGGATGGATGATATAATAAGTTTGGAAAGGGTTGCAGAAGTTATTAATAAAGTAAATCCTGATTTTATTGGCTTACAGGAAGTCGATAGTATTGCCGAAAGATCCGGATGGATAGATCAAGCTAAAGAATTAGCTCGACTGACAGGAATGTTTTCTGTTTTTGCTCCTGCAACAGAGCGCTCAAAAGGTTTATATGGAATTGCATCTCTTAGCAAAAAGAAACCATTATCTTATTTAAATATTCCTCTTCCGGGAGCTGAAGAACCTAGAACTTTTTTGATCGTTCAATATGATGATTACATTTTGTGTAATGTACATATGTCTCTTGATGCAGAATCGCGCAAACAGTCGGTAAAGATCATTAATGAAACAGTAGAAAAATTTGATAAACCGACAATTATAACGGGTGATTTTAATATGCTTCCGGAGTCCGAAGAATTCAAACTTATGACCGAAAACTGGGTACTCCTTTCTGAGGCCTCTATAAATACATATCCTTCAGATAGTCCCAGGCAGACACTTGATTATATATTCGGATATAAAAATTACAATTATAAGGTAACCTGTAAAGTTGTAATGTATGAACCTATTGTTTCTGATCATCTACCAATTTTTATCGACATTAGTTTGTAAGTATAAAATAAAAAACGGAAGAGAAAACTATTAGATTAAGGGTTAATTAAGGAAGTAAAACAATATAGAGGATAAGATGCAATTAATAAAAATACTTTTTCCCGTTATACTCACTTTTAGCATAATGAGTTGTTCGTCAAAACAAGAATATCATTATGTTGGTCAAGATAATAATGATTTGATTCTATTATTAGAAAAAGAAGGGAATAAAATTATCTCCTATCCGACAAAAGCAGATGCTTTTAAAGCTGTTCCTGTTGGAGGACATTTACTCTTATTAGCAAAAGATTATCCCGATAAAATCGAACAAATTACTGATAATGATTTGATTAAGATTAAAGAAAAAAAATTAAAAGTCTATGTGGAATATTCTTTGGTCAAAGATGCGGATACGGTTGTTACCCCAAAAGCAATGAGTCTTGAAAGAGTTGTGGTTACTGACAGTACCTTTTTCAAGGATTTGCCTTATCTGTCATTGTTGGCAATAAATGGCAGTTATATATTACCGTCAGAGGCAATAAATCCATTATTGGTAATGGCAAAAGTTGCGGGATTCGAGAAAGCAGAATATGGGTTAGATGATACTAAAACCTTGCCCTTATTATATCATTATAATGACAATATTATTGTAGCAACAAGTCCATTGAGCTGCTTTGCTTCTGTCCGTTTCTCTCCCGAACTTTCGTGGAAAAAAGTTTGGGAAGCTATCCTATCGGATATGACCGACAATCAAGTAACATTCCACACATGGTTGAGATACCTCTTTCCTACATTTAGCGAAACAGAAGAGCTTTCGGCTACGGCACGAAAAGAATCGGTAAAAAAAGGAATAGAATGGTTTTATAATGGACACTTTCTTATCCACGAATCATGGCAAAAAGATTGGGTAGATAAGTATATGGGAGATGGCTCGATGCCCGTTGGGCCAGAATTACCGCGAGATTCAAAAGATGGCGATGGGACCGTAGGTGTGCTAGAAGGGCATTGTTCTTTCATTAATCATGATGGGACTCAAAAATATCGTTATTGGCTGCGTAATGACGTTCAAGGAGAATCTGCTATGTCTTTTTCATTAGCCGGAAAATTATTAGACAATGAAGACTATCTGACGGTAGCTCATAACTTAAATAATTTTTCGTTCGAACGCTTTAGACAAGGTTCGAGGAATGATCCTAAAAGTCCTTCTTTCGGTCTATTAAGTTGGTCGGTTACCAATCCGGGAGTTTATTATGGTGATGATAACGCCCGTTCGATATTGGGCTCCATAACCGCAGCTACTATTTTGAATGATAATCAATGGAACCGGAAATTATTGGAATGCATCATAGGAAATTTTCGGACGACAGGAAAAAATGGCTTTAGAGGAGAACGCCTTGAAGAGAAAAATATTCAACAAAATGGATGGAATTTTTATTTCAATAGCAATATCATAAATCCACATCCGCACTTTGAATCATGGATGTGGGCGTGCTATCTCTGGTTGTATGCAAAGACGAAATATGAGCCTCTATTGGAACGTTCCAAGAAGGGTATTCGTATGACAATGGAAGCTTATCCGGCTAAATGGAAATGGACCAATGGCATACAGCAAGAAAGAGCGCGTATGATATTACCTTTGGCATGGCTTGTTAGAGTAGAACCAACGGAAGAACATAAGCAATGGCTAAATTATATGGTGGACGAATTATTGAAAAACCAAGTAGAGTGCGGAGCCATTCGAGAAGAATTGGGTGATCCATCAACTGGCATGTTTGGCAAGACCAAAACGAATGATGATTATGGCAAGCATGAAGCTCCTCTCATATCCCATAATGGAGATCCTGTGGCCGATATGCTTTACACAAATAATTTCGCTTTTTTCGGACTGAATGAGGCCGCAAAAACGACGGGTAATCCAGAACATATTGAAGCTGTAAATAAATTATCCGATTTTTTAACTCGAATACAGGTTAAAAGTGACCATTTTAAAAGCATTGATGGTTCATGGTTTCGAGCTTTTAACTATCAAAATTGGGATTATTGGGCTTCTAATGCTGATGCCGGATGGGGAGCGTGGTCTACTCTTACCGGATGGATTCAAAGTTGGATTGTCTCCACACAAGTACTGCTAGAAATGGATAGCTCACTTTGGGAGGTAACAAAAAGTCTGTCGATGGAAGATGATTGGAAGTTCGTGAAAAATGAAATGTTGGAAGATTAATCTATTGATAATTAAAAAAATATAAAGATGAATAAGTTTACAAAAGGGTTGTTCTGTTCTGTAATTGTATTATTATGTGTTGGTTATGTGCAAGGACAAGAAAAATCAAGTGCGAATTATGCCCGAAAGAGATGGGTAAGCGATCTCCTTCTGATATATAACGGAGGGGCACATCGGTCAAATGTATGGGATGAGGAGAAGTTTGAATCTTGTATATATGCCAAAGATAAGAATGGAAAATATGGTTGGCTTTTCGATAGTTTTCTCTTCCTTGAGATACATGATGGAACTAATAGTTTCGCTTCTGGGTATAAGCCTACTCCAGCTCGTAAAGATCATTGGATGGGGCTAATGAATACAAATCTAACGGAAGGTTATGGAATAAAAGCACTGAATGACTGCATAGAAAAAGCAAAAAGGATATGCAAAGATCCTTTTAGAAAACGAAAATTAGTAATGTCGCTTCCAGAGCCTATTCCGAATCAAAAAAATTGGGGTAGTGTAAAAGGAAAGAAACTTGATTTTTCGAAAACAGAAGATCGTATTGAAGCGGTTAAGTGGTACATAGATTACGTTGAACAATGTTTGAAACAGGAAAAATTAAAGAATGTAGAATTGGAAGGATTTTATTGGTTGGCAGAAGAAGCTACTAATAGTCGTACCATAGTGAACAAGATAGCCGATTATATAAGAAGTAAAGGATATCGGTTCTATTGGATTCCTTATTTTAATACTGACGGACGAGACGAGTGGAAACAACTCGGTTTTGATCAGGCTTTTTTACAACCCAATCATTTTTTTAATGACAATATTCCTGATTCTCGAATTGATGAAGCTTGTCTTATAGCTAGGATACAAGGTATGTCTATGGAAATGGAATTTGATGAGAATGCAGCGGAAAAAAGAGGGAACAAAGGAAGCCGCATGAAAGCATATATTGATGGATTTACCAGGAATAATGTTTGGGATACCTCTGATGTTGCTTACTATCAAGGGGGAGAAGCTTTATATGTATTAAAAAATGGAAGCGATAAAGACCGGAAATTGTACAATGAATTAGCCAATATTATAATAGAAAGACAACGCAAAAGGAATAAATAGTAGTTGCAGAGAATGGTTTAAAGTAAATTAAATATAAATTAATTACATACAGATTACCGATAACAAGCAATTATTATATGTGGCAAACAATAATTGACTATGTGAGTTTTACTATTTAAAAATCAGATATCTTAATCGTTTGATAAATTTTAAGAGAATAAACTATGATAAAAAAAGTGTTGAGGTATTGCAATTTTTTATTCATCATGTTCCCATTGTTAATTATGTGCAATGATAAGGAACACATTCCTAATGAAAAACTGAATCCCGTGCCGGAAAATGGAATAACAAAATATATTTTATCTGCAGAAGTTGTTAATAAAAAAGGGGCATTAGTGACTTTCGATAATGCCCAAAAAGTACTTTTTATAAAAATTCCTAGATATCTAAATAAAACAGACCTGAAAATAAAGTTACATTTAAATGATGGCGTTTCAATGATTTATCCATTGACGCAAGAGGCGGAATACAACTTGTTAGATACCGATACTAAAATATGGTTAAAATCTGGAGGTAAAACGATTATTTTCGAAGTTAAATACGAAGATATTATTGGTGAGGATTCCGCAATAGGTAAAGCTGATATTCGAGATATGGTGTTAATTTATGATGGAGGTGCACATCGAACTATCGTTTGGAATGAAAAAATGCTTGAGGCCTATATTTCTATTGATAATAAAAATAAAGAACAAAAACGATGGCTTTTTGATGGATTTCTATTTTTAGAGATACACAATGGAACACGTGGATTTGCTTCCGGTTATCGATCACTACCAGCTCGAAAAGTCGAATGGATTGGACTAATGAATGGTTATCTGAAAGAAGGCAAGTCATTGCGTGCTCTAAATGATGGCATTGAAAGTGTGAAACCTTATGCTCCGGATTATGGGAAGAGAAAAATTGTAATGTCTCTTCCTGAACCGATTCCGAATCAAAAAGACTGGGGTGAATTAAATGGAAAAATAATGAATTTCTCTAGCACCCAAGATCGTATAGAAGCCGTAAAATGGTATATTGATTTTCTTATTGAAGAATTCAAAAAAGCAGAATTAAATAATCTTCAATTAGCAGGTTTCTATTGGTTGGCAGAAGAAGCGACGAATACGCGCACTATTCTCAAAGAAATATCCGACTATATCAAGAGTAAGGATCTTAAGTTTTACTGGATACCTTATTATAATACAGATGGCTGGAATGAATGGAAGGCTTTGGGATTCGATAAAGCTTATCAGCAGCCTAATTATTTCTTTTCAACCTCTATTCCAGATTCGCGAATAGATGATGCTTGTAGAAGAGCGCAAGAATGGGGAATGGACTTGGAACTAGAATTTGACAACAGGGCATCCGGGGCTGGAGGAGGATGGGGAAGTCGATTAAAAACTTACATCGATGGATTTAAAAAAAATGGAGTATTTGAAAATAATGACCTTGCATACTATGAAGGAAGTGGAGCATTATATATTTTAAAAAATGGAGATATTCAAGACAAGGCTTTATTTCAAGAACTTGCAGATATCATTGCTGAAAGGCAAGAGAAATTTTATGGTAAATAAATATATTTATGATAGTAAACGCTAAACCGGATAGTATAATTTAAAGGTATCCGTTAAAACTTAAGATTCTTATTCTTGATGTAAATAGATTGAAAAAAGTAATTATTCAATAACAGAATTAAAATGTAAATTCTATGACAACGTATTCACGTAGAAGCTTTTTAAAGACGGCGGCTTTAGGGGCTGCCGGC